>JBAQPK010000451.1:0-6768 GCA_049305715.1 Desulfuromonadaceae bacterium
GCCCAGGACACAGCGACCTCCCTCGCCTTGTCTATCTCGCCGCATGTTGCAGTAAAAGATATGACGGCAGTTGACAGCATGATAAATGCTGTGTTTGACCGCGGCTATTATCAGAAGATCACGTTTACCGGCCCACGCCAGAACAAGATCATCGAGCATGTACTCGATGTAAAAATTGAAGATGTTCCCGGCTGGTTTGTGAGGTTGATCCCGGTCAAGACTCCTGAAGCAACCTCGGATGTGATGGCCGGTTGGAATCAGGCCGGCACTATTCATGTCAAAAGCCATCCCGGTTATGCATATGCAACCCTTTGGAAAGATATGCTGAACATGACGGCCTGGTTTGCTGTCTGTGCAGCTTTTGTACTTTTTACCGGCGGCCTGGGACTGAGAATGCTTCTTAAACCATTGGTTGCCGTAGAACGTCAGGCGGATGCCCTGTGTAGAAAGGAATACAAAATTTTGGTGCCTCTCCCCTGGACCAGGGAGTTCCGGCGTGTGGTAGAGGCCATGAACCGGATGACCAATAAGGTAAAAGAGATGTTTGAAGAACAGGCAGCCCAGGCCGAAGGGCTTCAGCAACGAGCGTATCATGATCCCCTGACTGGCCTGGGTAATCGCCGTTACTTTGAAAGCCAGATAACAGGCAGACTTGACCAACACGACATCAGCGCAAAAGGTATCGTTCTTCTCGTCCGAATTCATGGCCTTGAAGCTCTCAACCAGCAACGGGGGTTTCAGGCCGGCGACGAACTATTGAAGAGGGTCGCGGTCCTTTTGAAGGAGTCATCCGGTCGATATGCGAATGTAGCGCTTGCCCGCCTTACCGGTGGCGACTTCGGGATCTTTGCCCCGGATGCGTCTCCCTGGGATGGCGAACATATTGCCACTGAGATGGCAAACAAATTGAGCCAGCTTGCAGCTGAACAGATTTCTGTGTCGGACAATATCGGTCATCTGGGCATTGCTTCATACGATGGCATGACCACGCTAGGCCAACTCCTGTCCTCGGCTGATCTGGCACTCGGTACCGCCATGCAGAAAGGGGCTAATACCTGGGATATCCGGGCAATTACTGAAGAAACCGGCAAAATGCCATTGGGACAGCACCAATGGAAGGATATCCTCGTTAAAGCACTCCAGGAACGCAGGATCAGCTTTGATGCGCAGCCTGTGGTTGAAAGCACCAAAACGCAAAAAGTGATGCACCTTGAGATATTTTCAAAAATTGTCCAGGAAGACGGTAAACTGCTGAATGCTGCCTTGTTCATGCCGATCGCCGAGCGTCTGAAGCTCGTATCCACCATCGATCGCATCGTGATTGAAGAGGTGATGAAGGTTGATTTCAGACGACTGGGTGTCAAAAGAGTCGCCATAAACCTCTCACCCGCTTCACTTGAGGATGGTTCATTCAGCCTATGGGTACGCACATTCCTGAAGTCTCTTTCCCCTGAAGCGCCCCGCATTAATTTCGAATTCTCGGAGTTTGCCGCCATTCAGTATCTAACGCTGGTCAAAGAGTTCAGTGCTGCCGTACGGGAGTGCGGGCATGGCATTGGACTTGACCACTATGGCCAGAGCTTTTCGAAGCTCGGGTATCTGCAGTCCCTCCATCCGGAGTATGTCAAGATTGATCGTGCCTACACCGGTGAGCTTAAGGATGAGGGGAGTGACAGCAGATTTTATATCGCTTCGCTCTGCAGTGTTGCCCATAGCATAGATATAGCTGTCGTGGCGGAAGGAGTTGAATCCGAACAGCAGGCACAGATTCTGAACAAGCTGAATCTGGATGCACTGCAGGGATATTACATTGGAAAGCCGCAACCGATTGAAAAACGTGCAGAAGTCGAAATATGATGGATACCGCCTGGCGATCAGGAACCGTGGCGACTTACATGGGAATTTATGCGAGCCTCAGAGTATGTCGTGTACCAGCAGGTCCGGCGAAACAATCTTTTTCCGGAGCTGTTTTCGTTCCTGGATTCGCTGCTGGGCATGTTCAGGAAGTTCGGTGAATTGAATGATGTTTTTCCGGATAAGTATATCGATCAAATCTTCAAGTATACGTACGGCGCCGAGGTCGGACATCGTCATTAGCTGTTTCCACGAATCGGTGGCGTTGAAGAATGCAAGCACCTCCTCGTCCATTATCGACTTCCGTTCCTGGGCCGCACTTGTGGAAGTGTTGTGCAAGGCTCTGATTTTGCCGTCTTTTCCCCGTTCAACGTAGAGCATGAGTTTCTCCTCTGTATAATTAAATTTAGATTTATTTGCAGAATTCAGCAAAAAACTACGCGTTGCATATATACCAGCATAATATATAATGGTAAAATTTCAATCCTGAATACGATGGCAGCAAAAATCCGCCGCCGATTATCACCAATTATCTTAAATGAGCAAAAGAGGGTTTCCGGTGCCAGAAACAAACCTGACTGCCACTGTAACCGATTGGAACCTGGGCGAGGATACTGATCGATGTGATGATCCGCTCCTTGACTGCCTGATGCTGCTGGCCAAACTCCATGACCGTCCTGCATCCAGAGCGGGACTGACAGCCGGGTTGCCACTTGTGCAGAACCGTCTCACGGTAGAACTTTTTTCAAGATCCGCCGAGCGGGCAGGCCTGTCATCACGAATTGTGAAGAGACCGCTGGACAGGATTACGCAACTACAGCTTCCAGCGGTCGTGCTGCTCCACAACCGCGCGGCATGCATACTTGTCGAACTGTCGGCAGAAGGGGATAAATTCAGGATTCTCCTGCCGGAAGCGGGTGCTGGACAAAAGGTTATCACGCGGGAGAGCCTGGAAAAACTGTATACCGGCTACGCCATATTTGTCCGCCCGACATTCCGGTTCGAAAAAGGTGCTCACAAGGGGCTTAGCCCGGATTCGACCAAAAACTGGTTCTGGGGAACCATTTTTTCATCATGGCGCATCTATCGTGATGTCCTTCTGGCCTCCCTTATGATCAATTCCTTCGCCCTGGCCAGCTCATTCTATATCCTCAATGTCTACGACAGGGTCATTCCCAACAGCGCATTTGAAACGCTCTGGGTACTTTCAATCGGCATTACCGTAGTCTATCTTTTCAGTGTGCTGATGCAGGCGTTGCGCGGCTATTTTGTGGATGAGGCGGGTAAAAAAGCCAATCTGAAGATATCCTCCCTGCTGCTTCAGAAGGTCCTGGGCCTGAAACTTGAAGTCCGCCCCCAATCCATAGGCTCCTTTTCCAACAATCTCAGAGAATTCGAAAGTATTCTCGATTTTATCACCTCATTCTCCATAACCGCCCTTATCGACATGCCCTTTGTTGCCCTGGGACTGTTCGTCATCTGGTACATCGGCGGTTACATCGTCATATTCTTCATTGCAGCGATACTACTCATGCTCCTTTACTCAGCTTTCATTCAGGCACCGCTGCAGAAGGCCGTGGAAAAGACTTTTGCTGCATCGGCCCAAAAAAATGCCATTCTGGTAGAGGGACTGGCCGGCCTCGAAACAGTCAAGATGCTGGGGGCAGAATCGAAGATTCAGCAGGCGTGGGAAGAAGCGGTCAGCTACATCGCCACATGGAGCGCCCGATCGAGATTTCTCTCTTCGTCTGTCAGCGAATTTTCCTATTTCATCCAGAATCTGGTGGTCGTTGCTCTGGTCATTGCCGGTGTATATTCGATTTCCGAAGGGCAGCTTACACAGGGGGGGCTGATTGCCCTGGTCATCCTGTCGAGGCAGGTTATTGCGCCCATTGCCCAAGTGGCGAATCTTGCCACCCGCTTCCACCGTGCGAAAGAGGCTTTCAAAACCCTTAATGACATCATGGAGCTCCCCGTTGAACGGCCGGCAAGCAAGACATTCCTCCACAGGGCCAGGTTTCATGGGAGCATTGGCGTGAAGAATCTTACCTTTGCCTACCCCGGGCAGACGGTGAACGTACTTAACAATATTACCCTGCAGATCGCTGCCGGTGAAAAAGTCGGAATCATCGGGCCTATCGGGTCGGGCAAGACCACCCTGGGGAAATTGATGCTCGGTCTTTTTGAACCAAGCAGCGGCATGGTCACGATGGACGATACCGATATCAGACAGATCGATCCCACAGAGTTGCGGCATTGTGTCGGATATGTTCCTCAGGACATTACGCTGTTCCGCGGGACGGTCCGGGACAACGTGACCATGGGGACCAACGATGTTGACGACTCTTCCATCATGCGTTCTGCCGAAGTCGCTTGTGTGGATGAATTCGTCAAGAAGCACCCTCTCGGCTTCGACATGGAAGTGGGGGAATTCGGCAGGGGACTCTCGGGTGGCCAAAGACAGTGTATTGTCATGGCGCGGGCTCTGCTCCTCGATCCCCCGGTACTCGTTCTCGACGAGCCTACCAGTAATATGGACAGCAGGACGGAACTGAAGCTGAAAAGCAACTTGACCGACATCACCAGGGAAAAAACAATCATTCTGATTACACATCGAGCCTCGTTGTTGGAGATGGTCGATCGCATTATCGTCATTGACAACGGCACTATCGTTGCGGATGGTCCGAAGGCATCCGTTCTTGATGCATTGCAAAAAGGGCATCTCAATATTTAGCAGGAGAATACCACGTGCCGGAAACCGGGAAAAAGACAAAGACCAGCGGCCTGTTCCACAGCATGCCGGAAGATGATGTGGATTACGTCACGGACATCAGAACCTCTATCCTTGTCCAGTCCCCCCGGGGGGGAAGGGCTATACTCTGGTCAACCATACTCCTGGCTGTCACCTTCATTGTCTGGGCATACTTTTCCGAGGTCGAGCAGGTAACCAGAGGGCAAGGAAAGGTCATTCCGGCAAGTCAGATTCAGGTTGTTCAGAACATGGAGGGCGGAATCCTTGCCGAACTGCATGTCAATGTTGGCGACAGTGTAAAAAAAGACCAGGTGCTGCTGAAGATCGATGAAACCCGATTTGTGTCGTCATTAGAGCAGAATCGCGCCAAGTCTGGGGCCAACAGAGCCAAGGCTGCCCGGCTGCTGGCTGAGGCAAGCGGCAGCGCGACATTCCATGCCCCTGCCGATACCCCCCCTGACATCACGGCAAGCGAACGGGCGTTGTTCGAATCGAGGAAAGCAGAACTCCGCCATGGCATGGAGGTAAAACAGTCTCAGATTGACCAGCGACAGAATGAGCTTAAGGAATTAAATACCCGGCTGAGGGAATTAAGCAAAACGTACGAGATGTACCAGAAGGAGATCAGACTGACCAAGCCGCTGGTGAGCAAGGGCGCTGTTTCCGAGATGGAGGTTCTCCAGCTCGAGCGCAAGGCAAGTGAAATGCTGGGAGACATCGAAACCATCAGGCAGTCGATTCCCCGGATTCAGTCGAAGATTGAAGAGAGTCAGGCTGCCATGAGAGAACTCCGGCTCAATTTCGCCAACAAGGCAAAAGCAGAGTACAATGAGGTTGCTTCTCAACTTGGCGAGGATACCGCCTCATCCTTGGCGCTGAAAGACCGGCTCAACCGGACCTTGGTGAGATCTCCTGTCAACGGCACGGTCAACCGTATCCTGGTTAATACCGTTGGGGGCGTAATCCAGCCGGGGATGAACCTTGTTGAAATTGTTCCCTCGGGAGGATCCCTGCTCGTCGAGACAAAGATCAAGCCGTCAGACATAGCCTTTCTGCGACCAAACCAGAAGGCCGTGGTAAAATTCAGCGCATATGATTACACCATCTATGGCGGTCTGGATGCCAAACTTGAGCAGATAGGTGCCGACAGCATCACGGATGAAAAGAAAGAAAGAGAAAGCTACTATCTCGTGACGTTACGGACCGATAAAAATTTTATCGGAACCAAGGAAAACCCCCTGCCCATAATTCCGGGGATGGTTGCCACGGTTGACATCCTGACCGGTAAAAAAACAATATTATCGTATCTGTTAAAGCCGGTTCTAAAGGCAAAATACACGGCCTTGCGAGAGAGGTGATCTCATGCTCATACTATTGGGAAGCGCAAACAGCTCCGTTCTCGAGCGGTGGCATATTCTGCTTTCCGAAGGGAACCAGCTGCAACGGGCCGGCACCGTGGGAGAATTAAAGACCCGTGCCGCAACCGGTGTGTTTGATCTGATCCTGTTGCATCGTCTGGTGATAGACAGCGCTATCTGTTCTGAAATCGGCAGAATGGCCCCTTCCAGCAGGCTCTTCCTTCTCTCCGATCAACCTGGTCATGAAGAGTGTCTTGCATTCCTCAAGCTGGGTATTGTTGGATACGCCAATACCTACATCTCTCCCGAACGGCTTGCCGAGGCGTTGCATGTTATTGGTTCAGGGGGCGTATGGCTGGGGCAGAAGGTCGTTCAGCAGCTGATTCTGGATGCTTATCTCAAGGGGAAAAGAATGGGAGGAGATGGCCCTGATCACCGGCTTGACGTTTTGAGTCCTATGGAGCATCGGGTTGCCGAATTGGTGGCCCGCGGCCGGACCAACCTTGAGGTTGCCGCCGAGCTTGGCATTGTCGAACGGACAGTCAAGGCTCACCTTACCTCCATCTATGGCAAGATGCACGTCGGCAATCGGCTCAGCCTGGCGTTGCTCATAAATCAGGGTGGGAATAGATAATCGTTGATCTCATACCGGGTTGCAACCAGAATAGATACTAAAGCGCCCTTCCGGAACAATCCGGAAGGGCGCTTTTCTCGTCTTTGGCTATCTAAACGCATAGCAAACCGCTGAAGGCAAGGACTTTTCGAATAAACCCGGCTTCGTGTCTGCACCCTTATTCACAACGA
>JBAQPK010000452.1:0-2121 GCA_049305715.1 Desulfuromonadaceae bacterium
CGCCAGTATTTGCTGTCTGAGCCCAGCCGATCTGCTCCCAGTTGGTGTCGTTAGAAATACCACCGGTGGTGAAGGAATAAGTAGATGGACCATTAATTATCGGGCCGAAAGTTGTGCCGCCGGTGAAACCACCCAGAGTACCCGGAACGTGCATTACGTTGCCAAGACCCGGCATGAAGCGCTGTATCTTGGTGGTGTTACCCATACCGTCGACATAGGCGCCGCCGGTAACGGCAGGATTGACAGTAAGAGTGGTATTAGCCGTGCCCGGGGAGTTGTTCGCCGAGCCGTGGATGCCACCGTAACCGTTGCCGACGCCGGAGTTGTGGCAGTTGTTGCACTGGATGCCGAAGATGTTCCCGAAGTCAGGATTCTGTTCGCCGGTGGCCGGACGATTGGCCTCGTTGAGCGGGAAGCCGGGCGCAAAGGCCGGCGTTGCACCATACGTGGAGATAGGGCCTTCGAAGCGGCTCAGGAACTGGGTACCGTCCGTAGCCGTACCGGTGGTGTAACCGTTGAACGGAATAGTATTGCCGACGCCGTTGCAGCGACCGGATGCATCATATTCACCAGCGTGCGGTCCTTTGGTACCGGTAGCATTGTAGACACTGCCATAACGGCTGTAGCTGTGGCAGTTGAAGCATACCAGGAAGGCGGCGTTCGGGTTCTTAAGGGTAATATTGCCGTTGGTTTCCTTTACGTATGCATCCTGAGTATGACGCTCGTCGGTGCCTTTGCTGTTACGCAGCATGTACTCGTTGTTGGATCCGTGGGCGCCGATGGCGGGGGAAGTCTTCGTAGTATCTACGCTGCCATCGGTATTAAAGTATTTCGCCGTGCCCGCTTTCCACTGACCGACAGTGTGGCAATCGCCGCAGTGGAGGGTTGAATCATCACCGAGTGATTGGGCGCCGGTACGTGGAGCAGCTTCGCCGCCGGCATTTTCAAGCGGAACATAGAGAGCGTTGAATGCTTTGTTCGTTGTTTCTTCAAGACCAGATATTGCGTTGACAGAGTCATACATGGTGGAACGCTTGCCCCACAGGGCGCTGGATGAGTTGGCGGCAAATGCTGCAGGGTTGGCGATCTGACGTGGACCGGCAGCTCTGGTGCGGCCTGTGTAGCGCGGACCTTTTACTGCGTGATGCGAGTTGTTGGTTGTATTGAACTGGCTGTCAACGTTAACAACACCCGGACGCTGCATCTTGTCGTAACGATTGGAGATGGTATCGCCGAACGGGTTCCGTGCGGATGCGGTTTTACCGACTGCAGGAACCATCAGAGCGCGGATGGCAGTACTCTTTGCAGAAGTTGCACCGTTGGCGTCATGGCAACTCATGCAGAAGTTGTCCATGGTGCTGTGGTTCGGAGCAGCGGGATTCCACTGCATGTCGGCATCGGTATCGGCGTTACGCAGATGGGTTTTGTTGTCAGCCATGTGGTACGTTGTGTCAACCTGAATAGTTGTGCCATCAGCACTAACTTTACCTTCGAGGTGGCAGGCGGCACAGTGAGCATTCTGCAGATTAACACCGGTTACATGGTGTGACCACTTGGAGAATTCCTGGACGATATTGCGGACACCACTGTTGTCGCCAACCAGGTTACCATGCTGCGGTGCGGCTATGTCATGGCAGCCAATGCAGTTATCAGGTTTACGGAACGTGGACGCGGATATTTTCTGGGCAGAGTGGAGTCCGCTCGTGCCGCTTGCGGTGTGGCAAGGGGCACAGTTGCCGACAAAGTCAACTGCGACCGCCGGAGCGGGAGGATTAGTATGGCACACTACGCATCTGTTACTTTCCAGCGGGTTTGGAAATGGAATCGGGCCTACGCCATTGTGTTGGGCTCCGCCGCCATGACATCCCTGGCAACCGGCTGCATCGGTGTTATGCACCGAGCCAAGAAATTCTTGAAGAATGGGGGTCGCTGATACGGGATCAAGTGAAGCTGCGTGGCAGACTCTGCACGCGGCTTCGTCAACTTTAGCTACACCCCCGGGGCTGCTCCCCTCTTTGTTGGACGATCCGCAGCCGCTTAACATCGCGGCCAATGACATCGCGCTTAACAGCATCATACTAAACTTCTTGATACTCATAGCTTTCCTCCTCTGTTGTGGTG
>JBAQPK010000453.1:0-5463 GCA_049305715.1 Desulfuromonadaceae bacterium
GTTGCGGGCGACATCGTTGCCGTGGCCAAACTCAAGGAGACCGTTACCGGCGATACCCTTTGTGATCCTGCGAAACCGATTCTCTTTGAACCGGCAAAACAGCTTCTGCCGGTGATATCGTACGCAATCGAGCCGAAGACCAAGGCTGATGAGGACAAGATCCATGGCGCGCTGCACCGCATGATCGAAGAAGAACCGACCCTGGAATCGCATCGTGACCCCCTCACCAAGGAATTCATTGTTTCCGGCATGGGACAGGTCCATCTGGAGGTCATCGTCGAAAAAATGAAGCGCAAGTTTGGCGTGGAGGTCCTGCTTAAAACGCCGAAAGTACCCTATTTTGAGACGATCCGGGGATCGGCCAAGGTTCAGGGAAAGTACAAGAAGCAGTCGGGAGGGCGCGGTCAGTACGGTGACTGCTGGATCGAGATGTCCCCGGCAGGCCGCGGTGAAGGATACGTTTTTGAAGACAAGGTAGTCGGTGGGGTCATTCCGCGCCAGTATATCCCGGCCGTGGACAAAGGGATTCAGGAAGCCAGCATGGAGGGTTTTCTGGCCGGCTATCCGGTCGTTGACTTCAAGGTTGCCCTCTATGACGGATCATTCCACACCGTGGACTCCTCCGAGATGGCCTTCAAGGTAGCGGGTTCGATGGCATTCAAGAAGGGGATGGAACTCTGCAAACCGGTTCTGCTTGAGCCGATCACGAACATTAAAATCACCGTACCGGACGAGAATATGGGCGATGTCATCGGCGACCTCAACTCACGGCGCGGCAAGGTTGTCGGTGTTGAGCCCAAAGCCAATTCACAGATTATTCGAGCGATTGTCCCGATGTCCGAGATTCTGGCCTATTCCAACGATCTCAAATCGATGACCAGCGACCGGGGACTTTTCAGTATGGAGTTTTCCCATTATGAAGAAGTCCCTTCGCATCTTTCCCAAAAAATAGTGGCTGAAGCTCTGGCGGAAAAGAAAGAAGCACATAACAATCATTAAGCTGCACCGGAGGATGTTCATGGATTTCAAGTTCAGTAAAAATTCGGATGGCTCTCAACAGGAATCGCCAGGTGAGAAAAAGAGGCAAAGCACCCTTCTCGTTCTACTGCTGATACTGGTAGGCAGTTTTACGTACCTCTATTTTTTCACCGGCCTGATCAAGCCTCGGGAAGTGCAAAAACCGGCCGAATCACCTGCACCGCAGGTCGTAAAAATACCGCTGCCGGCCCGCGAAGATCAGCCCGCTAAACCGATTGGCGCAGCGCCTGAAAAAGCAGAGACTCCGACAACAACCGCGACCCCCCCTGTTACAGCAGCTCCGGTTGCCAAACCGGCTGTGGCGCCAGCCAAAGCAGCACCAACAGCCAAAGCAGCACCGGCGCCTACTCCCTCAAAACCGAAAGAGGAACCCAAAAAAACAGAGGCGGCAAAAACGGCTGTCAAAAAAGCGCAGCCGGCCCCTCTTCCGGACAAAAAGGATGATAAAACAGTCGTGGCCAAAAGAGATGAAAAAAAACCGGCCGTAACCGGTAAAACAAACATCGCAAAAATTGACCTGAAGAAGACGGTTTCAGGTGATAAAGCGCCCGTTAAAGCCAAAAAGGCCACTGCGGGTCCGTGGAGGCTTCTGATCGGGAATTACGTTCTCGAAGAGGCTCTGTCAGCCGACATGGGACGAGTACGGAAGGCTGGTTTCGAACCGGTCGTCAAGCCCTCCGCGCACAAAAAAAAGAGCATGAACCGCCTGTTTGTATCTGATTTCAATGATCGCGCCTCAGCCCGGTCAACCCTTGAAAAACTGAAACGTCATACTTCTGATGCGTTCATCATTGAAGAGAGAGGGAGATTCAGCGTATATGCAGGATCATATTTGCAAAGCGGGTCAGCCAACTCTGAAAAAGAGCGTTTGAAGGCGGCTGGCTATGTAACAATCGTCAAACATTCCACTATCGCAATACCGTCCCAGAACCTGTCAGTCGGTCCCTTTAATAGCAAAAAAGCTGCGGATGCTGCACGTGGCAGACTTAAGAGCGCAGGAATACAAGCGACATTTATGCAGAAATAACCTCCCGATGGCTGATAAGATCAAGTTTACCATATCCCCGGCCGTGGCGGCCTACGTCCGGCCGGGAACAACTCTGGCGGTCAGGCTCGCCGGATGCGCCGCTGCCGAGAGTATGGCAGCGACCAATCGGCTGATGCTCCTGTTCTGTCTGTCAAAAGATGCAGAACCTGGGGTCCGCGCCGCTGCCCTCTCCTGCCTGCAAGAGATGCCGGAGGAAACCATCAGAGAGTACATGGATTCCTCTAATCCGCATCCTCTGGTTCTCGCTGCGTTACCTGCCCTTTGTAACATTCATACGGAAGCATCCGCCACCCCTGAACCCATGGTCGCGGATGAGGAGGAACCGGAGGCTGCGCCGGTTGAATCCGTCCAGGATACGGATTCTGTGGAAGAAACTCCCGTCAATGAAGGTGAGGAGCAGTTTCTCAGCAAATATAAGACGGCCCAGCTTATGGGAATTGGCGAAAAGATCAAGATGGCGCTTTCCGGCGACAAAGAATGGCGCTCGATTCTTGTCAAGGATGCAAACAAGCTCGTTTCAGGCAGTGTCATAAAAAATCCGCGCATCACCGAAGCTGAAATATTGACGCTTATCAAAGCAGGCATTCAGAATGATGAGATCATGCGGCTGATCTGTGCCAACAAGGAATGGATAAAAAGTTATGCCATACGAAAAGCGCTCGTAGAGAACAACCGGACACCGGTTCAGAACGCCATGAGATATCTGGGCACCATGAGCGAGAAGGATCTGGCCTCCTTTGCCAAAAGTAAAAACATCGCTTCGGTTATCTCGACCATGGCAAAACGGCTTTTATTGAATAAGAAAAAATAGCTCATCAACACGTTAGGCGCTGTTTTCTTCGTTTTACCGGCAAAAAGCAACTATGTCAGCACATTTGTCCCGTTTATCAGGGTCCCGGAGTCAGTCATGGCACTAGTTAATCATGCAAAAAAAGAGATCAACGCCAAGATTGTTTATTTCGGCCCTGCGGGAAGCGGTAAAAGCTCTGCTCTCACCTATATTTATTCACGGATAAAACCTTCATTGCGCGGTGATTTAAAGAGTGTGCCGGCCGGCTCCGACAACCTGCTGTTTTTTGATTTCAGCCCGTTTGAAATTCCGTTGCCGAACGGTTACCGTGTCCGGTTGCATGTCTACACCCTTAGCGGTACCGTCACCAATCCGGCGACCTGGAAAATGACGCTCAAGGGTGCCGACGGGATCATATTTATGGTTAATCCGGCTGCTGAACACGTCGCTGAAGCCAGAGAGAGCGTATCCCATTTACGGGATTTTCTGTCTGCGTATGGAGTCGGACTTCACGAAACTCCAGCCGTTCTGCAATTCAACAACCTTACCTGTGAGAATCAGCCGGATGAGGATCGGGCGATTGCTGCAGCACTCGATCTGTCCATGTTGCCGACCTGTCGCTCCAACTCCGCCAGCGGAGAGGGGCTCCTTGAGGCTTTAACGATGCTTTCCCGCCAGGTACTCGACAGGGTCACGGTGAATAACCAACCGTCTGAAGCGGACATTACCCCCAGCTGTCCTCCTTCAGAAGTTGGAACAGCAGAGCCGGCCAGACATGACATATCCTCAAATATCCATGACACTCCATATGCTGACGACTCGCCTCAGGTTGCACTGTTAACACAAGAGGTTGTTTCCGAAGGCGGAACCATTCGGATCCCATTGGAAATAATGCAGGGTGATGCACGTCGCAGACTGTTTGTGACGGTAAGCGTCGGATTGGAATAGACACTGCAAATAGCACCATCGTATTTGCGTAGGCACGGGTAATCATTGACAAGTTTGATTTTTGGCCGAGTTAGAACGATCGGCTTGTATACATGATCATTACATGATATAAGCGACCAAACTGATTCATTTTATGGGAGGCTGGACAATGGCAATTATTACCGTATCACGCGAAATGGGCACTGGAGCTTATCAGATTGCTTCTGATATTGCCCAGAGGCTCAAATACACCCTTATAGATGGACCACGAATCAAATCACTTGCCGGCAAATACGGTTTGACTCCCGAGATACTGCAAATGGTTGATGAAAAGCCACCTTCCTATGTCACGGCAGAGGACCGGAAGCGTGCAGCAGCCCTCAATGCAATCGAATTGATCATTCTGGATCTTGCCCGCAAAGGAAATGTCGTCATTTACGGACGCGGTGGACAGGATTTGCTGAAAGAGTGTAAAAACATCCTCCGCCTACGTTTTATTGCAGATTTCGAAGAACGGGTGGAGCGCTTTGCCGAGCGGGAATGGATTGATCCTGACATGGCCCGCTCGCTGATACGCCGCAGTGATCATCAACGAGGCGGTTTCATTCATTTCTATTTTGACCGTGACTGGAATGATCCGAACAATTATGACCTGGTCTTTAACACCTCCCGCCTTTCGGAATCAACGATTGTCGACAGTATTGTCGTAACGGCCAAGGAACCACTATTAAAAGAGCATGACAAATCTGCGGTTGCTGTAATAGACAGCGTCATTTTGTCGAAAAAGATCGAAACCGCCCTCCTGAACGCGCCTGTTTTAGAAGATTATCGCCCATTTTCAATTTCAATCGATAAAGGAGCTGTTTTAATCAGCGGTTATATTATTTCCGAGATGCAGAAAAAGGCCGCCATAGAGATTGTCAAAGCCGTCAAGGGAGTAACGTCGGTCAAAGAAGATATTCACGTAGTAGATTACAAGGCATATAAGGAAAAAATGTAGCCGATCAGACTCTGATTTGCTGTATCCGTTCAAACAGGGGGGCGAGCAGGGCGCTGTCAAAGCGCATACCTTCTCGCCCCCTGCCAATTTCAAGCCCCTCTTCGATCCCGTGAAAATCCGAGCCGGCAGTCATCAGCAACCCGCGATCCTCCGCAGTGCGCCGCAGAAATTCTATCTCAAGCGGCCAGCCCATATTGTTATAAACCTCAATACCATCGAGACCTGACAGCTGGAGAGCTGCTATGACAGCACCGAGCGTACCCGGATCCCTGGAGATGCTGGTTGGGTGGGCGAGCACCGCAACGCCGCCGATACGATGAATTACGGCTATTGCCTCATCCATCGGCCAATAATTTTTGGGGACATTGCACGGCACGAGATAGCGACGAAATGCATCTTCCATCGAATCCGCATATCCACGTTCCAGTAATGCCCGGGCAATATGCGGACGGCCAATGGAGTCACGGGCAAAGACCAGCACATCTTCACGGTTCAACGCATTTCGTTCTTCAGCGTGTAACAAATCGTTCACACGCCCGAGAATCTCATCGTTGCGCCCCCCGCGGCGACGCCTGAAACCTTCCAGGTTCTGCAGGAATTCATCGTCACAAACGTCGATGCCGTACCCAAGCAGATGAACATCTTGCCACTCTTCGAACA
>JBAQPK010000454.1:0-2895 GCA_049305715.1 Desulfuromonadaceae bacterium
ATCCTGCATTGAACTGCAGTCATCTTCTGCAAGCGCAAGAAAACGAACCAATACCTGGGGTAAAGGCAGTAACGGAATTGAGGTTACCGATTCCAGAATCTGTTGCGGTAGTCTATCCGGCATAGACCCCTCGTTTTGGCAGCCGGGCTGCCCGGACTGTTCGCTGCTTTCACGTCACCCCTTCCTGAACTGTACTCGTCTCAGGCCGGAGCACGAAGGATAGAAACTTGTTTTTTGCGGGTGGCAACAATATAATTAAAAAGTAGCGGATTGTAAATTAAAACAAATATAGATTTTTATCTTTAATTTAGCGGTCACAATAAGTCAACATATTAATCATGTGCTATTTTTTCCGAATTGTGAACCAGTTTTATCCGGTTTCAGGGTCGCGGGACTCGCAACACCGGGATACGGCGCAACGAGCAGCTTGTAACGCAAGGGATTTCAACCATGCCGCAGCATAATCCGGGCCCGGACAACAAGCATGTAAAGAGCGATATTCTCCGCTGGATCCTGATCTGCTGCGGCTGGATTGCCATTGCGGCCGGCGTCATCGGAATCTTTCTTCCGCTGGTGCCGACGGTGCCGTTTCTGCTGCTGGCTGCTGCCTGTTTTGCCAGGAGTTCTGCCCGGTTCCATGGCTGGCTGGTGGATCATACTCACCTGGGGCCGCTGGTGCGCGATTACCTGAATGGCGCAGGCATTCCGCCCAGGGCGAAAAGATTGGCAATCGGCATGGTATGGGTGTCGTTTCCGGCCTCCGCATTCCTCTTCGCCGGGGCTCTCTGGCTGAAGGTGCTGCTGATGACCATCGCCGTCGGCATTACCCTCTACCTGTTGTTCCTGCCGACGACTCCGGGGGGGAAACGCGGGGATCAGCCCGTGCCGTGAGGCCGCCATGGAGGACGGGGGCGCGCGGGGCAGGGGTTGTGAAATGACAAATCTGTTGTAAGCTTTCAGAAGCAGCAGCTGGGGGATACCACGACCATCTCCATACACTACCCACCACGATAGGAGGCGGAAATGAGAAAATTTCTTCTGATGGTTGTATGTGCCGTTTCTGTGAGCGCCCTGTTTTGCGGAAAGGCGCGTGCGGAGTCATATGTGCATGATGGATTTTTTCTCCGGATAGCCCCCGGATTCGGATGGAATACGACCTCTTCGGATACCGGCGGCATTGAGAGAGAATTGTCCGGAGTGAGCGGAATGTTCAATGTAGCCATCGGCGGCGCTGTCGCTCAGGATCTTATCCTGCACCTGGATGTTTCGGGTGTGGGCACTTCCGACCCTGAAGAGAAGATCAACGGTACTGAACGATCGTCCAATGTTTCTTCTTCATCGACAAGCCTGGCAGCGCTCGGCATGACATATTATTTTCCGTCAAATGTTTACGTTACGGGCGCTGTGGGCATTGCCAAATCAAGAAATAAATCCGGCGGAATAAAGGACACCACTGACAACGGCTTTGGAGTGAATGTAATGGTCGGAAAGGAATGGTGGGTCAGTGACAATTGGGGTATCGGTGTCGCCGGGCAATTCCTCTACACGAATTGCCCCGACAAGGTCGTCGGTGATACGTTTGATGTGAAATCAACCTCGGTCGGCATCCTGTTCTCGGCGACGTACAATTAAGCGGATTTTTCGAAACTTCGCTTCTCCTCTTCCTCGGGACAGGGGGGAGGGCGGAGAGAGGCGGAAATGAACCCCGTTGTTGTGTGGCGGATATTTTGAGACTACATCCTTGACCGGAGCGCCATGTCTCTCCCCGCCGGACTTGCGGCGATCAGCCGCTCAACCATGATTTCGATCTCGGCCAGCACTGCGGCATCCATCTTCCGTATCCAGCGTTTCGGTATGGCCCCCATCCCGTAATAGGCCCCGGCCAGCATGCCGCAGACCGCCCCGGTCGTATCGGCATCGCCCCCCTGATTGACCGTTCCGACCAGGCACTCCTCAAAACTCCTGCCACGGAAAAACCAGTGAAACACGGTCTGCATGGTATCGACGACATATCCGGTCGCGAGGCCGCGATACGGCACGAAGGCGAAGGTCGGGAATCTGGTCACCAGTCCGTCGGCGGTGCGTCGCAGGCGGCTTTTTTCGCCTCCGCAGAGCGCCATGTGCAGCAGCTGCCCCAGGCAAAGACAGGCGGCGTCCGATACCGGATTGTTGTGGGTGATGTGGGCCTGCTCGATGATGTACTTTTTGAGCAGCTCTCCATCCGGGAACGAAAAGAGAGCCGCCGGCAGGAGGCGCATGACCGCGCCGTTGCCGGCATCCCATTCGTTCGGCGGCGATTCCAGCTGCCCGTGCAGAAGGTAGGCGCGAATCCCCTTGCGGCAGGTATCGCCGCAGTCGACCGGCCGGGATTTAAGCCAGGCGGCAAAATTGCCGGCAATACCCTCCAACGACCAGGCCTGGTTTTTTACGATAGACCGGGCGATGCAGAGCGCCATCTCGGTATCGTCGGTCACCTGCCCCGGTTTCAATCGCAGCCAGCCGCCGCCGATGATGTCCCGGAAGGTGCCGTATTTTGCGGCAATTTCCGTTGCGGTCATGAACTCGACCGTGGCGCCCAGGGCATCGCCGATCGCCATGCCGATGAAGGCGGCGCGGGCGCGGTCGCGGATTTCTTCGAGGCTGTACCGGTTGAACATCAATAATTCCTTTCACCAGGGAGACACGGGGTCACGGAACCGTATGCAATTCATAAACCATGAATCTGCATAAAATATATGCAGATTGAGTGGGGCGAGGCGCGGGGATGCGCTTTTGGCCCCTGCCGCTCCCCGTTTTTGTTTCGCCCCCTTTCAGGGTTTTCCACGCTCTTCCTCTCTCCGTGGTGAGAATTTCAACAATGGCACATTCTATGCTTTAGTGCTGCCAGTACTGGCA
>JBAQPK010000455.1:0-1909 GCA_049305715.1 Desulfuromonadaceae bacterium
ACCAGCAGGGGGGCGACTTCCTGCTGGGTGAAGCGGACCGGATTGGCTATCCGCTGCTGATCAAGGCCAGCGCCGGCGGCGGCGGCAAGGGGATGCGGGTTGTCGGGCGAAGCGCCGATTTTGCCGACGCGCTGGCCGGCGCTCGCCGTGAGGCGATGTCGAGTTTTGGCGACGACCATATCCTCCTCGAGAGGTACCTTACCAAGCCGCGCCATATAGAAATCCAGGTGTTTGCCGACAGCCACGGCAATGCTCTGCATGTTTTCGAGAGGGACTGTTCGATCCAGCGCCGCCATCAGAAGGTGATCGAGGAGGCCCCGGCCTTCGGCATGACCCCCGCCTTGCGGCAGAAGATGGGCGGAGCTGCTGTCGCCGCCGCCCGGGCCATCGGCTACGTCGGCGCGGGAACGGTTGAATTTCTGCTCGATGAGGATGGCTCGTTCTATTTCATGGAGATGAATACCCGCCTGCAGGTGGAGCATCCGGTAACCGAGATGATCAGCGGCCTTGACCTGGTGGAGTGGCAACTGCGGGTTGCGGCCGGGGAGGCTATGCCCCTCGGTCAGGAACAGCTCGCCATCAGCGGCCATGCCATCGAGGCCCGCATCTACGCCGAGGATCCGTCGCGCGATTTTCTCCCCTCAATCGGCAGGCTGCACCATCTGCGGACGCCGCATGGCAGCGCCCATGTCCGCATCGACTCCGGTGTACGCCAGGGAGATGAGGTCAGCATCCATTACGACCCGATGATTGCCAAGCTGATAGTCTGGGATATCGACCGGAATGCCGCCATTCGCCGCATGAAAACTGCGTTGGCCGATTTCCAGGTCGTGGGGGTCACCACCAACACCGGCTTCCTCGGTAATGTCGTCGCCCATCCGGCCTTTTCCGGGGGAGAAATCGATACCGGATTTATCGAACGCCACCGGGACGCCCTGTTCCCCGAATCTGCTCCGGCGTCGGACCGCACCCTGGCGCTGGCGGCGCTCGACC
This sequence comes from Desulfuromonadaceae bacterium, assembly GCA_049305715.1. Lineage (GTDB taxonomy): Bacteria > Desulfobacterota > Desulfuromonadia > Geobacterales > Pseudopelobacteraceae > JACRCG01. The sequence continues at coordinate 994 of JBAQPK010000455.1, forward strand.
TGATGCTGACCCGCTCCGCTGAAGCGGAGGTCCGGGCAGAGAGGTCGCACGATCCCTATTCACCCTGGCATATGACCTCCGGCTGGCGTCTCAACAGCGACAACTATCATCATCTTCATTTCATCGATGAAGAGCGTATCGTCACGGTCGTCGCCCACTACCGGCCGTCAGGATTTCTGCTCGATCTTCCCGGAGGCAGCATTCTCGTCCGTGGAGAACGGAACGGCGCGGAAGATCTTTGTGCGGATCTGGCCGGTACACGGATAAAGGCGACTGTTATCCGCAATGGCGCAGTCCTCACGGTTATGGACGGGGGGAAAAGCCACCAGTTCATGATCCACAGCTTGCACGCTACGGTAGAGCAGGATGAAACGGCCGCCGGCCGGTTGACCGCACCCATGCCGGGTAAAATCGTGGCGCTCATGGTTGCGAACGGGGTCAGGGTAGAACGGGGTACGCCACTCCTCATCATGGAGGCGATGAAGATGGAACATACCATCAACGCACCGTGCAACGGGAGCGTGGCCGAATTTCATTACCCGGTCGGGGCGGTAGTCAACGAGGGGGCCGAACTGCTTGATTTTACCGCTGAAACCGAACCAGCACAGCTATGAGAGTCCCTAAACGGGTAAAAATGGTGGAGGTCGGCCCGCGGGACGGACTACAGAACGAGGCGATGATCGTTCCGGCCGACGTGAAGATAGAACTGATCAACTGGCTCTCGGCAACCGGGCTTAGCGCCATCGAAGTCACCAGTTTCGTATCGCCAAAATGGGTGCCGCAGATGGCGGACAATACCCAGGTGATGCTCGGCATCACCCGCCGCCCGGGAGTAAGTTACCCGGTCCTGGTGCCAGGGATGCGGGGATTTGAGGCGGCCGTCGCTGCCGGCGCGGAGGAGATCGCCGTTTTCGGC
>JBAQPK010000456.1:0-5913 GCA_049305715.1 Desulfuromonadaceae bacterium
AAAATACACGGTCCTGCTTTTGGCACAAATCATGCTTTTTCAGCCGTACGAGGGTTTAGTATGAAAAAGCATTCAACGCTTGATGCCGGTTTTACATTGATAGAGCTTCTTATAGTGGTTGCAATTATCGGGATTCTGGCAGCTATTGCGATTCCCCAGTTTTCTCAATACAGGACTAAAGCTTACAATGGTACTGCCCAGGCTGATATGCACAATGTCCGTCTTACGCTAGAAGTATTCTATGGTGAATATCAAGAGTATCCACATTAATCTGATGTGTGTGTTGACAATAATTGTCACTGTGGTTGACGCTTTTTTGTTTTATACCCGATATCCGATTGAGCCAAACATATAACCATCAATTATATCAGCTGATTTTTGGCTTGTTTGAATTGGCGCCAATATTGCTAGATAGTGTAGATGTGTTAGAGCGCAGAAGTGTATGTTGTTTTATCAATGCCTCAAAACAGGCATATACCCAAGAAAGGAGAATAAAACATGCTAAACAAGATTCGAAACAGAAAAGGTTTTACCCTGATCGAGCTCCTGATCGTTGTCGCGATCATCGGCATCCTGGCTGCAATCGCCATTCCCCAGTTCTCTGCATATCGCGCAAAGGCCTATAACAGCGCCGCCCAGAGCGATTTGAAGAACACGAAAACTGGACTTGAAGCATTCTTTGCCGATAACCAGAAGTATCCATTCTAATAAATTAACGAAAGAAAGGAGTATATTCACATGAAAAAAACTATTTGCCTGTTTGCAGCAGTTTTGATTCTCACTTCAGCTATTGCGTTTGCTGTTACTGCGCCTACCAATACTGCAGGTACCGGTACTTTTGGTACAGACTACATGAGGCCGGATGCATCCGGTTCACTGACTTACGCGTGTGCCGGAGTCGGTGCCGGAGTAAACTTCTCTGCCAAACTCTCAGCTAACGTGAACTTGTCCCTTCAATCTGTTACCGATGGTTCTTCGTATCTTGCCGCCTCTTATCACGCTTCCGGCAACAAGTACTACGGTACCGGTTCAGGTGACAGCCGTATTTACATGAAGGAAATTACCGAGGCTGCCGATGCTGCACCTGCCGCTCCTCCTACCCTGGGTACGACTGTAGACTGGACTGGCTGGACTGCCGTTAAGTAAATCCGATTTTGAAAATATTATGTAACAAGATAAGCGGGGCTTGCGCCCCGCTTATCTTGTTTGTAACGAGGCTATTCATGCATCCATGTCTACATATTTCGTCACTTATCCTGAAAACCGCCAAACGTGACAAACTGCTGCATGCGATTGCTCTTGTTGGTCTGCTGTTTCTCCTCATGGTTCCGGTCTTCAGTCTCTTTTCAATGCGGCAGGTGCAGGAGCTTTCTGTTACAATCGCTACATCAGCATTATCGATGGTTTTGCTGGTGGTGACCCTGTTGACCGGTTCGTCTTCAATCTGGAGAGATGTTGAACGTAAGTATACCAGTTCGATTCTTGGTCTTCCCCTGTCAAAACAATCCTATGTACTGGGCAAATATCTCGGCATTGCCGCCATTGTTTCTGTGGTCGCCCTGTTGCTGGGCGCCGTATCTCTCGTGGCAATCAAGATTGCCGCATCACAGTATAAATCGGATTTACCGTTGTTGTGGGGCACGCTGGTTGTGGCAATGGGGTACGATCTGCTCAAGTATTTGCTGCTCCTTGCCTTTGCCCTGCTCTTTTCGGCGGTCAGCACCTCGTTTTATTTTCCGTTCTTTTCTACTTTGGCTGTCTACATGGCCGGAACCGCGAGCCAGGAGGTCTACGAGTATATCAGCGGCAGCTATGGGGAAAAAATCGAGCCTTCGGTATTATTTCTGCTCAAGGGACTCTACTACATACTCCCCAATTTTTCGGCCTTCAATCTTAAGGTATATGCTATCTACAGCCTTCCGTTAAGCCTCGGTACCCTCGCATTTACCATGCTGTATTTCGTAGTCTATACCTTGATAATACTGTCTCTGTCGGTCTGGTCATTCTCGCGGAGAGAACTGCTGTGAACATGCGGGGCCTGTGCCTGGGACTCTTGTTGATGGTGGCGTTCGGTTTGGTGATAGTACCTTTCACGCACCATATGAACAACAGGCCGGTTGCTGTCAAGCTCGGCTATATGCCTCACTCCATCGTTCTAAAACTTGCCTTCGGAGATTACAAGCAGCTGCTTGCCCAGCATTCTGTTGTACGGGTCTTGTTTTATTTCGGAACTCTTATTGACCCGGATAAACGCAATATCAAGGACACCCCTGAATTTTTCCATATGTTTTCAACTCTCCAGCATGCGGTACGTCTCGATCCCTACAATATGGACGCCTACTATTTCACACAAGCAGCTTTTACCTGGGAATTGCGCAAAATCAAGGAAGTGAATGACATGCTTGACTATGGCATGGAATACCGAACCTGGGATGCCCAGCTCCCGTTCTATGCAGGTATGAATGCAGCATATTTCCTGAAGGACTTTTCTGCAGCTTCGCGGTACATGAAGATTGCAGCGGAGAGGTCGGGTGATCCCCTATATGTTAATCTGACCGCCAGATACCTTTACGAATCAGGGCAGACAAAGGTCGGTTTGGCCTTTATCAAGTTGATGGAAAAGAATATACTTGATCCCCGGATAAAGCAGCTGTACCGGATGCGCCGGGAAGCATTGCATCAGGTGGATCTGATTGAACAAGCCTTGCAGCGCTATCGCAGGGATCATGCGAAACTGCCTGCAAAACTGGAGTCACTGGTCGAGGCAGGATACCTTGACGAACCCCCGATTGACCCGTATGGAGGTCGTTTTTACCTGACACCGGAAGGTTTTGTACGAAGCACAAGCAAGTTTGCCATGGTACTGGATGAGATTCCAGCAGGAACCGGCAAGAGGTAGCTATGCCGGACTGTTGCATGTATGGGAGAGGGATTGAATGTCGGCAATTGAGATAACTGAACTGGGCAAGCTTTTCAAAGGCGGTAAGGGCGCCACGGTGCGAGCGCTGCAGGGAATTACGTTTTCCGTTGCCCAAGGGGAAGTGTTTGGATTTCTGGGGCCCAACGGCGCCGGTAAAAGTACGACCATCAAGAGCATCATGGGGCAGCTAACGCCAACATCAGGGCAGGTAAAGATTTATGGTGTTCCTGCATCTGATCCGGCAGCGCGTTTGCGCATCGGGTACCTTCCTGAAAATCCGGCATTTTATGATTTTCTGACAGCCCGGGAATATTTGTATTTTGTCGGACGGATATTTGCGATGACGGAAACAAAAATCGCTGACAAAGCTGATGAAGTTCTTGACCTTCTTGAATTGACTGCTGCTGCAGATCGACCGGTGCGTGGCTACAGCAAGGGAATGGTGCAGCGACTTGGTCTTGCACAGGCCTTGCTGCACGATCCTGACATATATATTCTGGATGAGCCGATGAGTGGCCTTGATCCTCTCGGGCGCGCTCTGGTCAAGGATATTATAAAGAAACTTCACTCCAGTGGGAAAACCATATTCTTCAGCACTCATATTACCGCTGATGTTGAAATGGTCTGCGACCGCGTCGGGGTGATCGTTGGTGGTAGACTGCAGGCCGTTGACCGTGTCAGCACAATTCTCGAGCAGGGAGAAACCGGTTACAGAATTTATGTGACCTCATCGCAAGGGATGCCTGGTGAGCATGATATTTCAAAAAATGAATTACCGGTATTTATTGCCCGCAGCTCCGCACAAGGCGATACGATTGTCAGAGTCGAGCCTCGCAGAAAAGATCTGGAATCTTTTTTTCTTGAAACTGTAGCTCGGGGAGCTGATGAACGAATCAAAGCGCCGTGACATAGCACTTTTAATCCTGATTGTTCTGGCGGTTTATTTTCCAGCGATTACCGGTAATATCAATTCGGTTGATGATGGGCACATTATCAGGGTGTATGCGGAGAGCGGCCAGCGTACCCTACAGAAAATTCTGCTCCCCGGAGACCAATTCTACTTCCGTCCTCTCATAGAACTCACCTACTATCTGGACAACTTCTTCTGGGACCTTGATCCCCGCATCATGCATCTGGAGAACATTCTACTTCATCTCCTGAATGTCGTCATGGTTTATCTGGTTGCTGTGCGGGTGTCAGTACTGGTCGGCAATCTGCCGTATCTGCCGTTGACCAGTGCCCTGTTGTTTGCGGTACATCCTGTCAACACCGAAGCAGTAAGCTGGATTGCGGGAAGAACCGACCCGTTTGCCGCATTTTTCGTGCTGGTCTCGATGTTGTTCCTGCTGAAATTTATACAGCTCGGGCGGACTCGATATTTTGCCGTTTCGTTTGCAGCCATGCTGCTGGCCTTTCTTGCCAAGGAAACATCAATCATGCTGTTGCCGGTTTCCGCCGGTTTCATCTTTCTGCTTCGGCCGGAGAGTCTCAACAATGCTGAAAATTGTCGAAAGAAGCGGATAGTGGCTGTTTCGTACCTTCTGCTCTGTACGGTTCTTTCAGGGTATGTTGCGATTCGCCTTTTCCTGAAGCCGGCTGGTAGTGAAAATGCTTTTACGGTCTTGCACCAAGGCTCTTTTGACGTTGCTTTGATGCTGAAAGATCTGCTGGCCACGTCAGGCTTTTATCTGAAGAAATTCTTTTTTCCGTTTCCACTTAATTTTGCCATTGATACCGTAAGTCCCTGGTATGTGATACCCGGCAGTGCAGCTCTTCTGGCAGCAGCTTATTTTTTCAGAAGCAGAACAATACTGATGTTATTACTGGGCAGCGGGCTGGCCTTCATGTTTCCGGCAATTGTGGTGCGGTTGGCAGCTCTCAACTGGACACCGGTTGCTGAACGTTATCTTTACATTCCCGCAGCTTTTTTCTCCATGGGATTAGCCGGAATAGTGATTCGTAAGGCGATTATTGCCGGACGCGAAACCGTACTATTTGCCTTTGTCGCAGGGGTAGTCATTTTTTTTGCCGGTGCAACCTTTACCCGTAACTTTATCTGGCAGGATAACCTGAGTCTGTACAGGGATGCGGTTGCCAAGTCTCCGGAATTCGGCGATATTCATAACGAACTCGGCACTGCGCTCTTGAAAAAGGGAGACGGGAAAGCGGCACGTAAACATTTTGAAATAGCCATGAAACGTTCGTCCCGTCCTGTCATACGTGAACTGGCAGAACTCAATATCCTTTCCTGCGATATGGAAGGAAAGACGCTTGCATCAAAAAAAGAAATCATGCAGCGCTACGTTGAATCACGTGATACTGCCCAGCCGGAACTTGTTCGATTACTGCGCAATACTTCGCATGAAATACTTCGAACAGAATCCGATGCCGCTGCTCGTGCAGTCTTGATGAGGGAAATCATCAGCCTCAATGATAGAATATTTAAAATGGTACGCGATCCCCATTGTCTCTACAGCAACGGACAGCTGATGCTTGCCTTGGGAAACAAGTCTGCCGCACTTGGTTATTTCCACGAAGCAATCGCAACTGCAACGCCCGATGTATATTATTTTAATGCGGCAAAAAAGCTTGTTAATAATCTGGAAAAACAATGAGTTCCATTCGAAATATACTCCGATTGATGAGGCCGGTGCAGTGGCTGAAAAATCTGATGTTATTTTTTCCACCATTTCTGGCTGGTCAAATATTGTTGCCAGGAATTGTCGTCAAGGGGTTGGCTCCCTTTTGCTCTTTTTGTCTGGTGTCCAGTGCAGGATATATCTTCAATGACCTGATTGACCGGAACAGGGATATTCACCATCCTCAAAAACGGTCCCGTCCCATTCCATCCGGGGAGGTCGGCATTCAGGCCGCCATCTTGCTTTCGGCTGTTCTGCTGGTTTCAGGCCTGTCACTGGCCGGCACGGTTACATTCCGCTTTCTGCTTCTGTTGCTGGGATATATTCTCGTTTCACTCCTGTACTCACTTATCC
>JBAQPK010000457.1:0-2093 GCA_049305715.1 Desulfuromonadaceae bacterium
GCGGCCGAGAAGGTGGCGATCCTGGAAGAGTGCGGCATCAGCGTGGCAGCCAGCCCGGCCGAGATGGCCAAGGCGCTGATGAAGGTCTATAAACCGTAGCCGGTAACCAGCCATAGCATAATAAAAAAGGCGGCCTTTCGGTCGCCTTTTTTTATTTACCTTCTCCATGAGGACCCATAGGGCCTAAAGGAGAAGGTGGCCGAAGGCCGGATGGGGGGGCAACAGTGCTTCATATACCAACCATGCCCCCTCACCCTACCCTCTCCCTCATGGAGAGGGAGCATTTTTATTTTTATTCCAACTGCTCCGCCAGCAGTTCCACGGTATGTCTGACCTTGACATCCGCTCCGTCCTGATCCATCCCCCCCCTGATCTGCATCACACAGCCGGGACAATCCATCGCTACGACCGGTGCGCCGGTATCCTTGATGTTCCTCAGTTTACGCTGCAGAATCGGCGCTGATATCTCCGGCAGCTTAAGCGAATACGACCCCCCCATGCCGCAGCAGGTGTCACACTCGAACATCTCGGCCAGCTCATACCCCGCTTTCTGCAGCAGCTCCCGCGGCTGCTCCGACACCCTCAGTGTCCGCTTCAGATGGCAGGAGTCATGGTAGGTGATCTTTCCCAGTTTCCGCCCCTCCTGCAGCGACAGCCGCCCCTCGGCCACCAGCTTCGTGACAAGCGTTGAAAAATCGATCGTCTTAGCGGCCAGCTCCCGCGCCTTCGGCATCCATTCGGTCTGCCCGACGCTTTCAAAGGTGCTGATGAATTCGTGCGCCAGCGCCACCGTACAGGTCGGGCAGGCGGAGATCACATACGTCGCATCCACACTCAACAGCGCCTTGATGTTGTCGATGGCATTCCTTTCCGCAACCTCGTAGGCCCCGTTGTAACGGGCCGGAGCGCCGCAGCAGGTCTGCTCCTCCGGGAATACCACCTCATAACCGGCTTTGTTAAGTATTTTGACAAGAGATTCCCCCATTTCCGGGTAGGCAAAATCGATCAGACAGCCGGCGTAGAAAACCACCCTCTCCCCCTTCATCTCCCTATCCTTCGACTGTCCGATTTTTTTGAAGCGATCCCGGAATGGTTCTTCTGCGATAGCCGGCAGACTGCGGCCGTCGGTCAGGTCCGCCAGAAACATCGGCAGGTGGCGGATGAACTTATCCGAGGTAAACGGCTTGCCCGCGATTGAGGCCGCACGGAGCATGCCGTGGAACAATCTGCGGTTATTCACCACGGAATAGATCGTCTTTTGCAGCAGCGGCACCCCCTGCTCCTTCACCAGCCGCCGCCGCAGCTCCATGATCAGGTCCGGAATGTCGATCTTTCCGGGGCAGACATCCTTGCAGGCGCCGCATTGAATGCAGAGCCCCTGGATATCTTCCGACTTTTTCAGTTCATCGAACCAGGCGGTCAGGATCGTACCGATGCCGCCGGTATACACCTTGCCGAAGACGTGCCCACCCACCAGCCGGAAAACGGGACAGACGTTAAGGCAGGAAGCGCAACGGATGCACTGGAGCGCCTGCCTGAATTTGGGATCGGCCGCCATTTCGCTGCGGCGGTTATCCATCAGGATTATATGCAGATTCTTCATGGATCCGTCTGTATTCGGTGCCGGACCGGTAATGATCGATACATAGCTGGTCAGCAGCTGGGCAGTGGCGCTGCGGGGGAGTGCTTTTAAAATTGTGGCGACATCGGCATATTTCTCGATCAGCTTTTCTATCCCGACCAGTGCGATGTGGATTTTGGGGAGTGACGTAACCAGTCTGGCATTCCCTTCATTGGTCATCAGCACGATGCTGCCTGTTTCCGCCACCGCGATGTTTCCGCCCGAAATACCCATATCGGCAGCGAGGAAGGCGGGGCGCAGCTGTTCCCTGGCAACCTTGACGAGTCTTGGAATATCGGACGTCAACCGCTCATTGACCTCCTTGCTGAACAGGTCGGAAACCTCCTCCTTGGTCATATGGATCGCCGGCATGACCATATGGGAGGGGGTCTGCCCGGCCAGCTGGATGATCCATTCTCCCAGGTCCGTTTCCCCTACTTCGATGCCGGCCTTTTCCAGGTACGGATTGAGG
>JBAQPK010000458.1:0-3606 GCA_049305715.1 Desulfuromonadaceae bacterium
CAATGAATACAGGGTAACAACACGGCAGAGACCATTGAATCATGGATCCCAGTTGCATTCAACGGCCGAAGGTCCGTCCTGGCTATCGATCCCGGTTTTCGCACCGGCTGCAATGTTGTATCCTGCATTCCCGAATTAGTCTTATGAGGATAGCGGCAGGTACTGTAAACTCTAGATTCTTGCCCGTTACATATTTTCGGGTATGCAGGTGACGTAAGCGTATGACGAACCCGTCTTTTCTGCCGTTCCCCTTTATAGTAAGCTTTCCACGATAAATATTCATCACCGGGAGGCAAGAGATGACCAGAGCAGAGCGGCGCGCCCATTGGCGGGCCATTATAGAGAACCAAGCGACGAGCGGCATGTGCATTGCCGCCTATTGTCGGAACTCCCGCATCAAGCCATCAAACTTCTACACCTGGCGGCGCAGGCTCAGAGAGCAGCAACCCTCCGCCGGAGGTTTCCTTGAGCTTATTCCCGATAGACTGACTGAGGCCACATCAGGTGTTCGCGTTCATCTGGGCGGGAGGCTTTCCATCGAGGTTACGCGGGGCTTCGACCCCTTCACACTGCGCGCCGTTGTCGAGACGCTCAACGAGTATTCCCGATGTTCGGCCTGACGGCGTCAACCCGCATCTATCTTTATCGCGGTATCTGCGACATGCGCAAGTCCTTCGACGGCCTGTGCGGCATCGTCCGTTCCGATCTGGGCGCTGATCCTCTATCCGGTTCCCTTTTTGTATTCGTCAACCGACGTCGCAGCATGGTAAAACTTCTCTATTGGGACCGGGACGGCATGGCCCTCTGGTATAAACGCCTGGAGCAGGGTTGTTTTATCCTGCCGGATCGATGTCCTCAGGATGGTCACATTGAACGTCGCGACCTGACCATGCTCCTTGAGGGAATCGTGCCCAAAAAAGTGGGAAAAAGATATCAAATTTCATCATAAATTAGTTATAAATGCTTGACATAATTATGCTATTGTGCTATACGCCTACCCATGATATTAACCCTCTCACAGACCCTGGAGATCATCGCGCAGAAGGATTCACTAATCCTCGATATAGCCGCGCAAAAGGATGCCCATATTGGGGAACTTACCCTAAAACTCGAATCTGTCCAATGCCAGTTGAGAACCCTTCAGCTTCAGATGGAACAAATGCTCAAACGGCTGTACGGTCGTAAATCTGAGAAGATTTGCCCCGGCCAACTGACGTTCGATTCCATCATACTTGAAGCCATGAGCCAGAATCAGGCCAGGCAAGAGATACAGCCCGTGGCCAAGTCGCCGGTTGAGCCGGAAATCGTCAAGAAGCGGAAGCCTTCCCAGCATCATGGCCGCGTTCCCATTCCCGAGCATCTGGAACGGGTCGAGATTTTGCTTGATATCCCCGAAGAGCAAAAGGTCTGCCCCGAAACGGGCAAAGCCCTGAAGGTAATCGCCGTTGAGATATCTGAGAAGCTGGAATACCGACCGGGAAGACTCATCGTCAATGTTTACAAGCGACCGCAATATGCGTTGCCGGAAAACGCCGATTCACTTGCTGGCGTAATCTCCGCGGCTATGCCCGATCATCCCATCGCCAAGTGCAAAGCTGATGTGGGACTGCTCGCCCAGGTGATTGTCAGCAAGTTTGCCGATCACCTGCCTCTCTACCGCCAGGACGGCATCTTCGAGCGGGAGGGCGTGACAATCCCCCGGGCGACTCAGGGCAGTTGGCTGATGCAGGTTTATGATGGCATCAACCTCCTGGAAAAGGTGTTCCGGCAGGCCGTTTTTGCAAGTGACGTCATTTTCACCGATGACACTCCCGTCCCCCTTCAGGTCAAGGGAAACGGAAAGCTCAAAAAGGCCAGGATGTGGGTCTATGTGCGGGGCGGAAGCGGCCCACCGCTTACGGCCTACGACTTCTCCATCGACCGCAGTAAGAAACGACCGCTTGAGTTTCTGGCCGGATATCGCGGATATGTCCATGCCGACGCCTACAACGGCTACGATGAGCTCTTCCTAAAAGAGGGCATTGTCGAGGTGGGTTGTTGGGCTCATGCCAGGCGTAAGTTTGACGAAGCGGCATCTTCGCGCCCCAAAGAGGCGACGGACATCCTGGCCCGTATCGCCCGGATCTATCATGAGGTGGAAACCCCTTGTGCCGGTATGGCGCCGGAGGAACGCTGCCGCTTCCGTCAGGAACATGCGGCGCCTCTCCTTGCGGGGATATTCGCGAAGCTTGAAGAGCTGAGGCGACAGACGATCCCGTCGGAACCGCTCCGGAAAGCGATCGATTATGCTCTTAATCAACGCAAGGCCCTATGCCGCTATCTGGAAGATGGGCGTCTCCGACCCGACAACAATCTGGCGGAAAATGCCATGCGTCCCGTGGCACTGGGTCGCAAAAACTGGCTCTTCGTCGGAAGCGAACGGGGTGGCCGGGCGGCGGCGCTTTTCATGAGCCTTATCAAATCCTGCAAGGATTGTGAAATTAATCCCTGGGAGTACTTCGATGACATGCTTCGGCGGATCATGAGCCATCCTGTCAACCGCCTGCGGGAGCTTCTCCCCGACCAGTGGAAGCCACTGCCTAAAGACGAGCGCGGTATGATCCTGGCAACCAAGGTCTGATAGATGCCGTCCGGCGCGTGATTCCCGCGCCGGATGTCCCTGCTAAAACATTTCCCTTCATCATATCAATTTACATATCAATTATCAAAGAACAAACAGTGGCTGCAATTATCAACGCCTGCCACACCTTACACCATAAGGAAACAACTTCACATACGGGTTGGTCAGCCGGTTACTTTTCGCCCGCACCCGGTGGTGGGTCGGTTCCTCATGGGGTTGGTAGAGCGGCTCCAGGGCGGCAATGTTGACAATGGTCTCAGGAGCCATTTCGGCGCCTCCTTCAGGCAGTCTAAAGCTAAGCCTCAGATATAATGACAACGTCAATATCCGGGATAGATTTCAGGCGTTTGTCATTGGTAAGAAAAGTTTGACAATCATTAACAGAAATCACGATATTAGTGTCGAGATAAATTCTTCCCCCTCTGATTGTATCGATTAGTCCCATGCGTCACGCTCTTTTCTGATAAAGGCATCGGCTTCTTCAGCCGTGGCGAACACGCCCCGGCCTTTGCCAATGGAATCCGCCAGTCGCTTTTTGGAGGGAAGTTCGGCTGATTCTAGGATAATCACCTCGGCAACGGTGCCCGGCTTGAGTTCCGGAACATGAACCTGAATAAGGCCGTTCGGCGGGACGGTGACATGTTGTCTTATTGCTTGCATCGTAAAACCTCCTTAAAATCTATTGTGTTAATCTACCACACTTTCCCCTTCAAGTTCATTGGAAAAAATTATAAGGCAACCTCCACGGTGATGGACGTGTCGCAGCCAAAGGTATCTATGACCTTGACACAGGCTGTGTAACGGCCCGGTACGGGATAGGCGAAATGCTGTTCGGAGACGGTGGGCAGTTTGCGGTCTTTCCGGGTGCGGTAGGCCTGCCAGTGGTGCTTGAAGGGCTGGCCGGGCCGGTAGTCGAAATCCACGGCCCAGAAGTCAATGAAATCGAAGCCGGACTGAACGGCCCGTTCCTTCAGGGCTTGCAGCTC
>JBAQPK010000459.1:0-1677 GCA_049305715.1 Desulfuromonadaceae bacterium
CATCATCACGCCCAGCACCAATTTGAAGATGGCGATTCCGTCCGTTGTTTTCGGCGCGGTCGGCACGGCGGGACAGCGCTGTACGACGACCCGGCGCCTGATCATTCACGAGTCAATTTATGATAAAGTGAAAGACTCTCTGATTAAAGCCTACGGCAGCCTGCGTATCGGAGATCCGCTGGATGAAAAAAACCACATCGGTCCGCTGATCGATAAGAATACGGTCACTTCCTTCGTTGTTGCACTGGAACAGGTCAGGAAAGAAGGCGGAAAAGTGGTTTTCGGGGGCGATGTGCTGAAAGGAGAAGGCTTTGAATCTGGCTGCTATGTGAGGCCGGCCATTGTCGAAGCCGAAAATCATTACCGTATCGTACAGGAAGAAACCTTTGCCCCGATCCTTTACCTGATCCGTTACAAGGGGGACGTGCACGAGGCCATTGCCCTGCAAAACGGTGTTCAGCAGGGGCTCTCGTCCGCCATTTTCACGGACAATATGAAAGAGTCGGAAGCTTTTCTCTCCCACTGGGGGTCGGATTGCGGCATCGCCAATGTCAATATCGGCACCTCGGGCGCGGAGATCGGCGGGGCATTCGGCGGGGAAAAAGACACCGGCGGCGGCCGGGAGTCGGGTTCGGACGCATGGAAAGCCTACATGCGGCGTCAAACCAATACCATCAACTTCGGGGACTCGCTGCCTCTGGCGCAGGGAATAAAATTCGACATTGAATAAATCATCGTTGTCAATGTGTTGTCTTACCGGCCGGAGGATAGAACTGACGGTTGCCAGTAAGGAAATTTCTTGCCATAATGATTCATGATCGGAGATAGCTCCGTAATGTGGATGTTTGTTCTTAATGTCATGGATTATAAATTGAATTTATGATGTCCATGACATTGTTTTGTTCTATCAGATATCAATAAAGGAAAAACATGGGACTGACTTTAATGGAAGGCAATGAAGCCATCGGCTGGGGAGCGATGGCTGCCGGATGCAATTTTTTTGCCGGTTATCCGATTACTCCGGCCACGACAATTTATAATACCATGCTTAAACTCCTGCCACCCAAAGGGGGCGTATGCCTCCAGGGCGAAGACGAAATCGCATCCATCGGTTTTTGCCTGGGGGCTGCGATGTCCGGCATGAAGACCATGACCGCCACATCCGGCCCGGGGATCAGCCTTTACAGCGAGCAGATCTCCTTTGCCATCGGCAGTGAAATCCCCATCGTCATCGTGGATGTGCAGCGCCTGGGGCCCTCCACCGGGTCCGCCACCAAAGGCGCGGACGGGGATATTCAATTCCTGCAGTGGGGCAACAGCGGCGGACTGCCCGTGATCGTGCTGTCTCCGGTGGATGTAATGGACTGCTATGTGCTCACCATGCAGGCATTTAACCTGGCCGAGCAATACCGTTGCCCGGTTTTTATCGCCGCCAACAAGGAAGTCTCCATGACCCGCGAGACGATCGATCTGGATGGGCTGGACCTGCCGCAGGTGGTTGCTCGCAGAACGGCTGATGCGGATCAGCCCTTTGTGCCGTTTGATGTGAAGAACGATCAACAAGTGCCCGATTTTCTTCCCATCGGCGGAAAACGTCTGGTCCGTCAAACCTCTTCGACCCATGGAACGGATGGCTACATTACGACCGATCCGGGGCAAATCGCAAGCATGCAGGAC
>JBAQPK010000460.1:0-4093 GCA_049305715.1 Desulfuromonadaceae bacterium
CCTCACGGTTTGTCACCAGCAGCAACACGGTCGGTATGGTGGGGGTGATCGGCCCCACCCGGATGGGATATTCAAGCGTGATCCCGATCGTGGATTACACCGCCCGGATGGTCAGCAAGCTGTTAAGTGAAGTCTGAATCAATCATTAACTCATAAAAAGGACATCACCATATGAAGCATTCAAAAGGACACCACGGTACGGAACCAACGGATAGTGCCGAGATTGAAAAGCCTGAAGTCGCCTCCGGGGAGGAAGGGGCTTCTGCCCATACTGCCGAGACCGGGCTTTCGCTTGAAGAACAGCTTGCGGCCAAGGAAAAGGAAGCCCGTGAAAACTGGGATCGTTTCCTGCGTGAACGGGCTGATCTGGAAAATTATCGCAAGAGAGTGGGGCGCGAAAAGGAAGAACTGCTGAACTACGGCAATAAATCGCTGCTTGAAGAGATGCTGCCGATCATCGATAGCCTGGAGCGTGCCCTTGCGCATGCCTCGGATGACGGGATGGGAGCTGTTGTCGAGGGCATCCGCATGACGCATGCCATGTTGCTGACGGCACTCAAAAAATTTAACGTCACTCCCATTGAAGCCGTGGGAGCTCCCTTTGACTCGGCCTTCCATCAGGCCATGGCACAGGTGCCGACCGATCAGTACGAGCCTAATACGGTTGTCGAAGAGTTCCAGAAGGGGTACATGCTCAAAGAGCGTTTGCTGCGCCCATCAATGGTAACCGTGGCCACGCCGCTAAAATAATTTTATAGAGACCTTGTTTTTTATGCACGCGATGAATATCTTGCAGACAGAGTATCCAATAAGGAGGACTACACATCATGAGTAAAGTAATCGGAATCGACCTGGGAACAACCAACTCTTGTGTTTCAATTATGGAGGGTGGTGAGCCGGTCGTTATCGCTAACTCCGAGGGGGGGCGCACGACACCTTCGATGGTTGCCATTTCCGACAGCGGCGAGCGGCTGGTAGGTCAGCAGGCCAAACGCCAGGCGGTCACCAACCCGGAGAACACCCTCTATGCCATCAAGCGCCTGATCGGACGCAAGTTTGATTCGGAGGCGGTCAGAAAAGATATCGCAATTTCGCCGTTCAAAATTATCAAGGCCGACAACGGCGATGCCTGGGTGGAAGTGCGCGACAAGCGCTACTCACCGGCGGAAGTTTCGGCGATGATCCTGCAAAAAATGAAAAAGAGCGCCGAGGACTATCTGGGTGCCACCGTTACCGATGCGGTTATTACCGTGCCGGCCTATTTCGATGACTCCCAGCGTCAGGCTACCAAGGATGCCGGCAAGATCGCCGGTCTGAACGTACTGCGCATCATCAACGAGCCGACCGCCGCCGCTCTGGCATACGGTCTGGACAAGAAAAAAGATGAGAAAATTGCCGTATTCGACCTTGGTGGAGGAACATTCGACGTTTCCATTCTGGAGCTGGGTGACGGTGTATTCGAAGTTAAATCGACCAATGGTGATACCTTCCTGGGGGGCGAAGACTTTGACCAGCTGATTATCGACTGGATCGCCGATGAGTTCAAGAAAGACCAGGGCATCGACCTGCGCGGCGACAAGATGGCTCTCCAGCGCCTTAAAGAAGCCGCTGAAAAGGCCAAGTGTGAACTTTCCAGCTCGGTTGAAACCGATATCAACCTCCCGTTCATCACCGCCGACGCCTCCGGACCGAAACATCTGACGCTGAAGCTCACGCGTGCCAAGCTGGAGTCGATCTGTGCCGAACTGATTGCAAAGCTTGAGGGTCCCTGCCGTACCGCCCTGAAAGATTCCGGGCTGACCGCCAGCCAGATCGATGAAGTCATTCTGGTGGGTGGTATGACCCGCATGCCTGCTGTTCAGAAGAAGGTGGAAGAAATTTTCGGCAAAGTGCCGAACAAGGGCGTTAACCCGGATGAAGTCGTTGCGATCGGCGCCGGCATCCAGGGGGGGGTTCTGAGGGGTGACGTCAAGGACGTGCTGCTGCTGGACGTGACGCCGCTTTCTCTTGGTATCGAGACTCTCGGCAGTGTCATGACCAAATTGATTGAGAAGAATACCACGATCCCCTGCCGCAAGAGCCAGGTCTTTTCAACTGCGGCCGACAACCAGCCGGCAGTTTCAATCCATGTTCTGCAGGGTGAACGTGAAATGGCCCGCGACAACAAGACGCTCGGCAACTTTGAACTTTCCGGTATTCCCGCGGCACCCCGCGGTCTGCCGCAGATCGAGGTGACATTTGACATCGATGCCAACGGTATCGTGCATGTTTCCGCCAAGGACCTTGGCACCGGCAAGGAGCAGTCTATCAGCATCACCGCATCTTCCGGGCTTTCCAAGGAAGAGATCGACAAGATGGTGCGTGACGCCGAGGCCCATGCCGACGAGGACAAGAAGAAGCGTGAGGCGATCGAAGCTCGTAACCATGCCGACAGCATGGTCTACAGCACCGAAAAATCGCTCAAGGAGTTCGGCGACAAGATCGACGCAGTCGAAAAAGGGAACATCGAAAACAAACTTGCCGAACTCAAGAAGCTGATGGAAGGCGAAGACGCCGAGGCGATCAAGAAGGCTACCGACGAACTGGCTGAGGCGTCCCATAAGCTTGCCGAGGCCGTGTATGCCAAGAAGGAAGGGGCGGAAAGCGAAGCCGCCGCCGCTGAACATGCCGACGCCGCCAAGCCGAAAGATGACAAGGTCGTCGATGCCGATTTCGAAGAGGTAAAAGAAGAGAAAAAATAGTCCCGGGAGATTCACCGGTTCAGCACTGTAGGGGCGGGTTCAAAATCCGCCCCTACACGCATTTCAAGATATAAAGGAACTTATTGTGGCAAACGACGATAAACGTGACTATTACGAGGTGCTTGGCGTCCATCGCAACGCTTCTGAAACAGAGATAAAAAAAGCCTTCCGGAAGGTTGCGGTCCAGCATCATCCTGACAAGAACCAGGGGGACAAGGATTCAGAAGAAAAGTTCAAGGAGGCCTCGGAAGCGTATGAGGTCCTTTCGGACCCCCAAAAGCGCGCCCAGTATGATCAGTACGGCCATGCCGGTGTTTCCGGTGCGGGTGGTTTTTCGGGCGGCTTCGGCGGTTTTGGTGCGGGTACCCCGTTCGGCGATATTTTTGGCGATATTTTCGGCGATATTTTCGGAGGAGGCGGTGCCGGACGGGGGCGTACCCAGGGGAGGCGGGGCGACGATCTGCTCTACAATACGGAGATCAGCTTCGAAGAGGCGGCTTTTGGTGTTGAAAAAAAAATCGAAATTCCGTTTGCCAAGCGGTGTGCCACCTGCAACGGCTCCGGTTCAAAACCCGGTACCGACCCCAAGGTTTGCCCGACCTGTCGCGGAGCCGGCCAGGTTCGTTATCAGCAGGGTTTTTTCAGCGTCAGCAAAACCTGTGGGCAGTGCAACGGCGCGGGGAAGGTTGTTGACAATCCCTGCCCCGACTGTCGCGGCAAGGGAAGCACAAAAGATACCAAGACGCTCTCTGTTAAAATCCCTGGCGGAGTTGAAACCGGTTCGCGTCTCAAGGTGACCGGTGAAGGAGGGCAGGGCAAAGGTGGCCCCAATGGTGACCTGTATGTTGCCATCAATGTAAAGGACCATCCAATCTTTCAACGTGAAGACAACAATGTCATCTGTGAAATTCCGATCAGTTTCGTTCAGGCTGCGCTGGGGTGCGAGTTGGAAGTCCCCACGCTGGACGGCAAGGTTGCCATGAAGATTCCTGATGGGACCCAGTCAGGTAAAATCTATCGACTTAAGGGGAAGGGCATCCCTTCACTGCAGGGGTATGGTCGTGGCGACCAGCTTGTCGTTATCAGGATTGAAACGCCCACGAATCTCAACAAAAAACAGAAAGAGTTGTTGGAAGAGTTCGCGAGGATCAGCGGCGAAGACGTGCATCCCCTTAAAAAGGGTTTTCTGGATAAGGTCATGGATTTTATTAGTTAACAAATAATGAACCCGCTGCAGCGGGTTTCTCGTCTTTGGCTATCTAAACGCATAGCAAACCGCTGAAGGCAAGGACTTTTCGAATAAACCCGGCTTCGTGTCTGCACCCTTATTCACAACGAAGTCTGTTAAATTC
>JBAQPK010000461.1:0-1631 GCA_049305715.1 Desulfuromonadaceae bacterium
CAACCGCATCGGCATACTGACGCTCTGCGCGATTGCCGGCTCAATCCTCTTTCACGGGGTTATGTACCTGGGGCGCTATTATGGCTACCTCATCGAGATGACCCCCAACGACCTCAACCTGATCAAGGGCCTCCTGATCATCGTGCTGCTGGTAGTAACCCAGAGCAAGAAACTGAAAAAGGCCGCCATCAGGGCAATGGTGAGCAAATGATATCACTTCGAAATGTTTCCATGGTTTTTAATCCCGGCACTGTCAACGAGAACCAGGCAATCAACACGATCAACCTGAGAGTCAATGAAGGTGACTTCATCACTGTCATCGGCAGCAATGGAGCCGGAAAGTCCACGCTCTTCAACCTGATCGCCGGCACAATCATCCCGACCCAAGGTTCCCTTTCCCTGAACGGCCGCAACATCACCCGTGAACCGGAATTCAAGCGGGCCAGGTATATCGGCCGGATCTTCCAGAATCCTCTCCTCGGCACAGCCTCCAACATGAGCCTGGAAGACAACATGATGATCACCTACAAAAAAGGATTCAAGTGGCTGAAGCGGAGCCTGAACAACCGCATGCGGGACTATTTCAGGAGTGAGCTGACCCAGCTGAAAATGGGCCTTGAGGATCGTATGAAGGAGAACCTGGCCATGTTTTCCGGCGGCCAGCGCCAGGCCCTGACCCTGCTGATGATGGTTCTGTCAAAACCGGATCTGATTCTGCTGGATGAGCACAC
This sequence comes from Desulfuromonadaceae bacterium, assembly GCA_049305715.1. Taxonomy (GTDB): domain Bacteria; phylum Desulfobacterota; class Desulfuromonadia; order Geobacterales; family Pseudopelobacteraceae; genus JACRCG01. The sequence continues at coordinate 732 of JBAQPK010000461.1, forward strand.
GGCAGCGCTCGACCCCAAAAACGCCCAGATCGTATTGGAGTTGACACACAAGTTCATCAGGGAATACAAACTCACCTCCATGATGATCACCCACAACATGAGCCACGCCATTGAGTTCGGTAATCGTCTGCTGATGATGGATAAGGGTGAGATCATCTTCGATGTGGAGGGTGAAGAGAAGAAAGCGCTGACTGTCGAAAAACTGATCGATAAATTCCACCAGATTCGCCACAAATCCTTTGAAAATGACCGGACATTGCTGTCGGTGGAGTAACTGCCATCTGACGGCATCTTACGCGCAAAAACGCCATGCGGTTTCCACTGCACGGCGTTTTTGTGTATGGAACGTCTGCAGCCTAGGCCTGTTGCTTCTCCGTATATGCATTAAACCGCCGCACGTGCCCCTGAGCCGCCTCCCATGAACGTTCCGCATCGCACTCCGATACCGCTGCTACAATGCTGCACAAATCGTTGAACTTTTCCTGCAGCAACGCATTGTTCCATGGCAGGTAGTATGAGTGTTACTCACATACCATTGCGGTTGTCACGTGACAAGCCATTAGCATGTCTCCGGCCGTATTTCCGCCGTCACCTGGGGCTTGTATCTGAATGATATTGCAGTAATATCAAACTGCATCAGATTTATGGTTAGGCGCACCCATCTCCTTCAGGAACATGACCAGAGATTACCCGAATTTCTTGACAATGCGCCCGTAGCATTTCACAAACGGTTAAACCATTGGCATTCAGGCATCATCAATACATCGGCAAGGAGAGTATATGAACAACACGGCGCTCAATCAGAAAATAATTGATCGAGGCAGAGAGTTTTTCAGCACCGTTGCCGGAGAAAAACCGTCCCTCTTCAACAAGAGTGCCTGGATGGGCAAAGTGATGGAC
>JBAQPK010000462.1:0-4530 GCA_049305715.1 Desulfuromonadaceae bacterium
GGACTATCAGTGAACATATCAAGCATATCTTTGAAGATGGTGAACTGGATGAAGATTCAGTTGTTCGGTTATTCCGAACAACTGCCGCGGATGGCAAACAGTACGAAGTAGCCCATTACAACCTGGATATGGTGCTTGCCCTGGGTTACCGGGTCAGAAGCCAGGTAGGGGTGCGGTTTCGCCAATGGGCAAGTGAGAAACTCAAGGAATACATCATCAAAGGCTTTGCGCTGGATGATGAACGACTGAAGAATCCTGGAAAAGGTCGCGATTATTTTGATGAGCTGACCAAACGCCTGCAGGATATCCGCACCAGCGAGCGCCGCTTCTACCAGAAGATCACTGATATATATATGCCACCAGCATTGACTATGACCCCAACCACCCACTTACCCAAGAGTTTTTCGCGACGGTTCAGAACAAGGTGCACTATGCGATCCATGGCAAGACAGCAGCCGAACTGATTCAATCGCGTGCTGTCAGCAGTCAGCCGAATATGGGGTTAACGAGCTGTGAGGGCTCCCGAATCCGTAAGGCGGATGTGAGTATTGCCAAAAATTACCTGACTGAAGAAGAGTTGCGGGCGCTGAATAATCTGGCGGAACAGTATCTCATCTTTGCCGATGGACAGGCGGCGCGACGTATTGCCATGACCATGCAGGACTGGATTACCAAGCTGGAAGGTTTCCTGACCCTGAATGACCGGGAAATATTGCGAGATGCAGGCAAGGTGTCCGCACAGATCGCCAAGACTCACGCTGAACAGGAGTTTGCAAAATTCCGGGTGATTGATGACAGGAAGTATGAATCGGATTTTGACCGTCTGGTAAAGTTGGTGCTGGGAAAGAAAGACGATTGAGCTGATAGGTTTTTTTCTGCATCAACTTCAACTCAGCAGACATTTAATTCTTGCAAAATACTCCTCTCGATTCCATAATGCGACACATTATGGAATCAACACCACGATATTTTACGCCTCCAGTTGATCACTTTTTTCTCCTCGGTCCTCGCGGCACCGGCAAAACCTGGCTGACGCAAAGGCTCTTTCCTGATGCCCTCCGGATTGACCTTCTGGACCCCGAGACCGTACGGTCGATGTCTGCACGCCCTGAACGGCTGCGTGAACTGCTTGCCGCCAGACCCGATGCCAGACAGGTTGTTGTTGACGAAGTCCAGAAACTTCCCGACTTGCTGGAAGTTGCCCATCTTCTGATCGAGGAGAAGCGAAACGTGCAGTTCATTTTTACCGGTTCAAGTGCCCGTAAATTGCGGCGAGCCGGGGTGAATCTTCTTGGGGGGCGCGCCGCACAAAAATCGCTTCATCCGTTTATGGCTGCCGAACTCGGGTCTGGTTTTCAGCTTGACGAAGCCCTGCGCCTCGGGATGCTGCCGGTTGTGCTGGCGGCAAAGGACCCGACGGAAATTCTGCGCGCCTATAATGGCCTCTATCTGCGTGAGGAGGTGCAGATGGAAGGGATGGTGCGCTCAGTAGGCAACTTTTCCCGGTTCCTTGAAGCCATCAGCTTTTCCCATGGCGCCGTGCTCAATCTGGCGAGCGTGGCCCGTGAGTGTCAGGTAAACCGCAAAACCGTGGAAGGTTTTCTGGAGATTCTGGAGGATCTGCTGCTGGCATTCCGCGTGCCGGTATTCACCAGGCGGGCACAACGCGAACTGGCGGTGCATCCCAAATTCTACTTTTTTGATGCCGGAGTCTTTCGTGCCAATCGCCCTGCCGGACCACTGGATGCTCCCGCGGAGATCGACGGCGCTGCCCTGGAAGGCCTTGTTGCCCAGCATCTTCGGGCATGGTGCGATTATTCCGGGGGGAGTCATCGTCTGCATTACTGGCAGACGCGGTCTAAGGTGGAAATTGATTTCGTGGTGTACGGCGAAAACGGTTTTCATGCGCTGGAAGTAAAGAACTCCGTCAGGGTGAGACCGGAAGATTTGCGCGGGCTGAAAAAATTCGGTGAGGACTTTCCGGAGAGTCGTCGTTGGCTATTGTATCGCGGCAGGGAACGTTTATTGATAGATGATGTTTTGTGCCTCCCATGTGAGGAGTTCCTGCTGGATCTCAAACCGGACAGTTTCCCTCAATTCCTGCCCCGATAGGGGGAGCAACAGGTTACTGGGGGGGACACATAGGGGGCGTTAACCCCATACAACCTGAACATAGAAAAGGAGATACCATGAAAAAATACGTCCTAATTCTGCTGGCAGTCTGCTGCACGGCCCTGTCCGCCTGTTCCGGCGACCAGGGGAAACAGCAGCTTGAAACAGCGCAGTTCGAAGAGAAACAGAACAACCGGGAGCATGCAATTAAGCTTTACGAAGAGGTGGTGAGCAGGTATCCGGACTCGCCAAACGCAAAGATTGCCAGGGAGCGGTTGAATGCGCTGAAGTCGGGCAAGTGAGGGGTGGTAGTTCATCGACCATGAGTGACCGGAAACAGCAGAGTCAAAACCAACCCTCCTCAATCCCCCCCTCCCTTGACAAGGGGAGGGCCGGGGGAAAACTTTGAATCAATTTTCGGATAAAGGAGGAATGCGGATGAACCAGATCCTGCTGCTTGTTCTGATGTTCGTCGGCGGTATCGCCATCGCGGTCCAGCCCTCCATAAACGGGCGTCTGGCCCAGAAGGTCGGCGCGCTTGAAAGCTCCCTGATCTCCTTCGCCGTGGGCACCCTGTTTCTTGCGGCAGTCGTGCTATTTGCCGGTAAAGGGTCCCTCAGGGGGGTCACTAACAGCTCGGTGTGGGAACTCACCGGCGGCTGTCTCGGCGCTTTTTTCGTCACGATGACCATTGTTGCGATACCCCGCATCGGCACAACGGCGGCAATGGCAACGGCCATCTGCGCCCAGCTGACCACAGGCGTCATCCTGGATCATTTCGGGCTCTTCGGTTTCCGCACGTTCCCTCTGGACGGCAAGCGGGCTATCGGAGTCGCGCTGCTCATGGCCGGCGCCGGCCTGATTATAAGGAAATGAAGCATACTATGGGGGATGCCCGTGCTTGATCAATCGGTGATACTCTGGATCACCGGCGCAATCTGTACCGCGGCAGGCCTGGCAGGGCTGCTGCTGCCGATTGTGCCGGGTGCGCCGCTTCTGTTTCTGGGGCTGCTCCTGGGGGCCTGGGCGGAGGAGTTCCGCTATATAGGAGTCGGGACCCTGCTGGTCCTGGCGGGAATGGCCGCACTGACCTACGTGGTGGAGTTTGCTGCTTCCATGCTGGGAGTCAAAAAATACGGCGGCTCACGGCGGGCCATGGCGGGTGCCGTCCTGGGCGGGATTGCGGGGCTGTTTCTCGGCATTCCGGGGATACTGCTCGGTCCGTTTGTCGGCGCGGTAATCGGAGAGCTGTCGCTGCAGCGTAGCCTGGATCAGGCCGGCCGGGCAGGTTTCGGCACCGTGGTGGGGCTGGCTGTCGGATTGGCGGGCAAACTTGCGATCGGCATCGCCATGATCGGACTATTCCTGCTGACCCGCCTGCTCTGACTGCGGCCATCCTGCCGAAGGAGAAATCATCACTTGAACAGCCTGCTGCATGGTCCTTCCAACATTGTCGGCTTTCTTGCCGTCTCCGTGGTTATGGGGGCGCTGCACCGCCGCCTCTCTTCGTCCGGATCCTTTCTTGCTATCCTCTACTGCCTGCCGTTCACGGTCATGCATGAATCGGCACATTTTGTGGTCGCCCTCCTTACCGGGGGGCGCCCTTCGTCATTCAGCGTCTTGCCCCGAAGAGCAGGCGGCGGATGGGTGCTCGGGAGCGTCAGCTCCGTCCCCACGCTCCTGTCGGCGGCTCCGACGGCGCTTGCTCCGCTGGGGTGGTTGCTGGTCGGCTATTATTTGCTGCTGTTATGGGATTTTCGACCGGTTCGGGTGCCGGAATATCTGATCGTGGCGGTTTTGTACGCCTGTTCCGCGGCATGTACTCCTTCGTGGCAGGATATCAGGGTGGCGGTAAGAAATCCGCTCAGTCTGTTTCTGTGGGCGGGGGCAGCATATCTGTCTGTGACCCTGTGGCGGGCGATCGGTTGACCTCCCTGAACGGGAAGCAGGCGGGAGATCAGTGCTGATCAGATTTCCATATGTCCGAGCCGTAGGGCAGTGGACTGTTGTGATCGGCTATCCAGACAACGATGTCGGCAAGCGGCTTTTCTCCCTGCAGATCCCGCAGCAGCATGTGATAGCCGTTCTCATAGAAAGCCTTCCGGGTTGACGGGGGCATCCTGTCGAGCATGCGAAACGTCGGCTCTTTGGGGATGACCTGGTCATGTTCACCGTACTGGACCAGGGTCGGTATGCGCAGCTTCCCGGCCCGGGACAGGGCCTCGTCCATGAGATTGGTGAGGCCGTACAGGGAGTCAACGCGTGTGGACCTGATTACCAGCGGGTCTCTGCGCAGAGCCCGCAGCATCCCGGCGTTGTCCGAAGGGGTGACCCGCACCCCTGTTCCCGTCAACTCCAGCCAGGGGAGTGTGTGCGAGGTGACGGCAAGCAGCCATCTCTGATACCAGGGCATGGTTT
>JBAQPK010000463.1:0-6624 GCA_049305715.1 Desulfuromonadaceae bacterium
ACTTTGATCAGGATGATTGTGATCAGCGGGAGGGCGGCTTTGCTGTCTTCGAAGATAGTCACGATGCGGGGAATAACGACCGTCAGCAGGAAGAGCATTACCCCACCACCGACAAGAATCATCAGGATCGGATAGGCGAGAGCCGATGTCACCTTGCTCCGCACCTGTTCCTGTTCCTCCAGGAAATCTGCCAGCTTCTCCAGCACGGCATCGAGGGCGCCGCCAGCTTCCCCGGCCGCCACCATGCTGACATAACTTTCGCCGAAGATGTCCGGCTCGGCGGAGAGAGCCCGCGACAGGGAGGCCCCTTCGGCGATGCGCTCCTTTACCCGGACCAGGGCCTGGCGCAGGAATCCGCTCTCCTCCTGCTCGCAGAGCGACCCCATCGCTTCGAAAAGGGGTACGGATGACGCCACCAGCGTGGCGAGGCGACGGGTGAAGAGCGACAGCTGATCGGCCGGAACGCCCCGGCGAAAGGAGAACGATCCGGCGCGGCCGCCCTCTTCGACCACCTCGCGCGGCAGCAGCCCCTTCCCCTTGAGCTGCTGCATCGCCTGCCGTTCGGAATCGGCCTCGACGGTGCCGGAGACCGAAGAGCCGGTGGGGCTGTAGGCTTTATAGCGGAACGTCGGCATAATCGTCCTGGGTAACGCGCAGGACCTCTTCGATCGTGGTAATCCCGGCCGCGGCCCGGGCGATGCCGTCATCGCGCAGGGTCTTCATGCCGTGCGCAACCGCGTATTCCTTGATCTCCCCGGCGTGGGCGCGGCGAATGATCATCGAACAGAGCTCCTGATCGATCGGCATGATTTCATAGATGGCGGTCCTCCCCAGGGTACCGAGGCCGAAGCAGGCGTCACACCCCCGGCCGCGATAGAGCTTGCCGGGGAGGGTCACCCCGGCATACTGCTCCACCGGACGGTACTCTTCGCGGCAATGGGGGCAGATCACCCGCACCAGGCGCTGGGCGACAACGGCCGACAGGGAGGAGGCGATCATGAACGGTTCGATCCCCATATCCACGAGGCGGGTCACGGCGGTGGCGGCATCGTTGGTATGCAGCGTCGAAAGCACCAGATGTCCGGTCAGACTTGCCTGAATGGCGATTTCGGCCGTTTCGGCGTCGCGAATCTCACCGACCATGATGATGTCCGGGTCCTGGCGCAAGATCGAGCGGAGACCTCCGGCGAAGGTCAGCTCGATCTTCGGATTGACCTGGATCTGCCCGATCCCCCTGATCTGGTACTCGATCGGATCTTCGATCGTGATGATGTTTTTTTCGCTGGAATTGACCTTGTTCAGCGCGGCGTAGAGCGTCGTCGATTTGCCGCTGCCGGTTGGTCCGGTCACGAGGATGATGCCGCTCGTCCGGGTCAGCATCCGCTCCAGGGTACGCACGCCATATTCCCCCAGGCCGATATCGGCCAGCGAGAGGATCCCCTTCTTCTTGTCCAGCAGACGGAGCACGGCACGCTCGCCATAGTAGGTCGGAATGATCGAGACGCGGATATCGACATCGCGGCCGCCGACCAGCACACGGATGCGGCCGTCCTGGGGCAGGCGCTTCTCGGCGATATTGAGGCCGGACATGATCTTGATGCGCGAGACCAGGGCATCCTGGATAATCTTGGGGGGGGTGAGCTTTTCGTAGAGGATGCCGTCGATGCGGAAGCGCACGAGAAGATCCCGTTCGTACGGTTCGATATGGACGTCGCTGACCCGCTCCTTGACCGCCTCCGAGAGAATCGAGTTCAGCAGGCGGATCACCGGCGCTTCATCGGACAGGTCCAGCAGGTCAGTGGGGTTGTTCAGTTCGGTGGCAACGGTGGAGAGGTCTTCCCCCTGAAGCTCCTGCAGCACTTCGCGGGCCGTTCCCGACACACCGGCGTAGGCATGGTTGATGGCATCCGCCAGCAGCGGTGCCGGCACCAGTACCGCTTCGATCTGCGTGCCGTACAGCAAGCGGAGTTCGTCAAGCTGCAGCAGTCCGGCGGCGCTGGAAACGGCGACCCTGACCACGCCGCCATCTTCGCGGAGCGGCAAAATGGAGTTGGCTCGTGCGAACGTCAGGGGGAGGCGGTTCAGAAGTCCGGAATCGACGTCATCCGTCTTGATTTCAAGCTGACAACCTATCCCCAGTTTGCCGGCAACCGCTGCCAACTGGTCGGGAATGCTCACGGTGTCGGCGCTCATTTGCCTGAAATCTCTTTCTGAACATCCACCACTTCGCTCTTTTTGGCCGCTTCACCGAACGACTGACGCTGGATTTGCGTCATCTCCGCCAGATCGGCGGCATCCTTGACGATGTGCGGTGTCAGCAGAATCATCAGATTCGTTTTCTTGCGCGTTTTTGTTTTGGTCTTGAACAGCCATCCCAACAGCGGAACATCGCCCAGAAACGGCACCTTGCTGACCGTTTCCTCTTCGGAGTCCTGGATCAGACCCCCGATCGCTACCGTTTCCTTGTCCTTTACCACAACGCTGGTCTTGGCCGAGCGTTTGGTCGTTATCAGGTCGATCGCCTGTCCTTTGCTGTCCTTTACCGCCGATATTTCCTGGTTGATATCCATGCGGATATAATCACCTTCGCTGATCTGGGGCTTGATCTTCAGATTGATGCCGATATCCTTGCGCTCGACGGAGGTCGTCTGGAAGCCGGTCGTGACGGTCGATGATCCCTGAAAGGGAACGTTTTCGCCGACGTTGATCTCCGCCTCCTTGTTGTCGGAAGTCAGGATGTTGGGGGTGGAGAGAATATTCAGCAGCCCCTTTTTATCGAGCGCCTTGAGCACGGCGGTTATATTGAGCGGACTGGCGGTGATGCCGGGGGTCAATGTGCCGCCCGCAGAAAGAAGACCGGTGATAGTGCCGAGCGTTCCAAGCGGATCGTACATACCGGCGACCGTGAGGTTGCTGGTAGGATTGCCTCCACCGATTAGTCCCGTTTGCAGGCCAAGTTCGCTCGATTTGTCGAGTGACACTTCTGCGATAAGCACCTGGACGAAGACCTGTTTGCTGCGCCGGTCCAGCTTTTTTATGACCTGCATCAGGTTGCTGTAGTCGGTGGGGGAGGCCATGATAACGAGCGAATTGGACGCCTTGTCGGGCGTGATGGTGACTTTGCCGCTGTCGAAGGGTGATGCCTGGGGAGCGCCGGCACCAGGAGCGGTGGCTGCCTGGGCGGATATCCCCTTGACGACGCCGTCCAGAACCTTTGCCATCTCGGTCGCATCGGTGTTTTCAAGGTAATAGACGTTGACCTTGCTGCTCGCTTCAGGCGGGGTGACATCCAGTTTTGCAACCAGTTCGCGAATCGCCGTTTTGGTCGTCTCGTTGCCGAATACCAGCAGGGCATTCAGACGCTGATCCGCCAGAACGCTTGTCGTGCTCCCCCCTCCGGGAGCCGCGGGCTGACCGCCCGGCTTGGCTTCGGAGCCGCTCAGCCACTGCTGGATGGTTTTCGCGGCACTTTCGGCCGAGGCGTTTTTGAGGTAGAGGATCTCGAGCCCTTCGCGGGTGCGCTCGGTGTCGATCGTCTGCAGAATGCCGTGCAGCTTGCGAATGTTGAGGGAAGAATCAACCATCAGGAGCAGATTCCCCGGACCAAAAACCGAGATGTGCCCGTCTTTTGAAACCATCGGCTGCAGAAACGTCATAGCTTCCTGGGCGGTGATATATTCCAGCTTGGTCACCTGGGCAATATAGCTCTCGTTGACCGGAGCCTGTTCCCCCTCCGGCAGGAGTTTGAAGCCCGATTGCTTGGCTGACGCTGACGGGACGATCTTGGCGACCCTGCCGCTCTGCACGACGGTGAAGCCCTTCAGCTCCAGTACGGAGGTAAAGACATTGTACGCCTCCTCGATCGAGAGTTTGGAGGGGGAGTACACGGATATCTTCCCTTTGACCCGATCGTCGAGGATAAAGTTTTTGCCGGTCAGGTCGCTGATGAACTTCACCATGGTGGAGATATCCACCTCGTTAAAATTCAGCACGACCCCCTTGCCGCCGGCGGCCAGAACCGGCGAAGCCAGCAGCAGCATCAACAGCAGGAGGGAAATTATATGTAGACTTTGTCGTTTCACGCATGCCTCCAGCAATAAGTCATCTCGGCTAATCTCCATCTCCTACCGTATATCGTAATTGAACGTCTGCGACTGCCCATCGCGAATAATATCCAGTTTCAGCCGGTTCTGCCCCTTGAGGGCGATAAAGGACTGCAGCGCCTTGTCCGGCGAATCCATCGGAAAATCGTTCAGCCGCAGCAGTATGTCGCCGTTTTTTATGCCGATCATTGAAAAAACGCCATTCGGTTTTACCTCGGAGGCCCTGAACCCCTCGACCTTGCCATCCTTCTGGCTCGGGAGCAGACGAGCGTCACTCATCGCCTGGGCCGGATTATCCAGGGCGGCATTGAGCGCCCGCTGATCGATGACATAACTGCCGGCCCCGGTGCTGGCCACCACCGTGCCTGCATGGGGATTCGCGGCTGCCGCCTGTCCTGGCTGGGGTGACGGCAGCGGCGCCATGGGGGTCAACAGTTCGACTTTCTTGCTGTTGATGACGATAAATGCCCTCTCCTTGCCGACCTCTGCCAAACGTCCGGCATCAAAGACCATATCCCCCAGCCGGAACACCCGTTCTTCCTGTTTTGTTGTGTGGCGCACCAGGGCGAAGGTTTCACGGAAGGACCCGACGGCCGTGCCGAGGAGCATCAGTTCAGCCGGCGCGGTGGCCGGAGCGGCCTGTGCCGCCGGAGCGTTTGTGATCGGGGTAAGCGGCCCTGTCGCCGCCGTGCCGAACAGCCCCCCCGTCAGGATCGGAGCGTAAAAGGAAAGATCTTCGGTGCGCGCGGGGGCGGATGCGGGAGCGCCTGCAGTCGTGGGCACTCTGGGCAGAAACGTTTTGCCGAGGCGTTCCGAGAGGCGCTTTGTGACGAGCCCCGCCAGCAGGGCGATGAGGACGATTCCCAGAAGGATATTTATGATGGTAATGGCGCGCGGCATAAGACCTGCAATTTACAAAAAATGTTGGATTTTGGATTTTGAATTTAATTCAACATTTAAAATTAAACATTCAAAATTGATTCTCAATTTCTCCGCTGAATACCTCGACCGCCGGGCCGGTCATGTAGATGTTGCCGTCATCGGCCCATTCCATTTCAAGATCGCCGCCGGATAGGTGATTTAGTATTTTCTTCTCCGTCAGGCCGTTCAGCACACAGGCTGCGGTTACTGCGCTGGAGCCGGTGCCGCAGGCCAGGGTTTCACCGGCGCCCCTCTCCCAGGTACGCTGGCAGATTTCAGTCCGTGAAATGACCTGGATGAATTCAACATTGGTGCGGCGCGGAAACAGTTTGTGGTTTTCAATCAGCGGGCCATAGGTTGTCACAGGAAAACTTTCAACATCATTGACAAAGATGACACAGTGCGGGTTACCCATTGAAGCGCAGGTGATCTTGAAGGTTTTGTCGAGAACGGTCAGTTCTTCGGCAACAACCTTTGCATCTGGATCCCCGGTCATGGGAATTTCGGCGCGGGTCAGGCGCGGCGGCCCCATGTTGACCCGCACCTTCGCGATCTTCCCGTCGGTTCCCGGAAAGAGCTGCAGCGTCAGGATACCGGCGCCGGTCTCGGCGGTGATTTCGGTTTTTGCAACGATGCCATGATCATAGGCATACTTGGCGACACAGCGGATGCCATTGCCGCACATCTCCGACTCGGAACCGTCGGAGTTGAACATCCTCATCCTCACATCGGCCGTATCCGACGGCATGATCAGGATCAGGCCATCCGAGCCGATCCCGAAATTGCGGTTTGAAACCTGTATCGCTGTTTCTCGCGGATCATCCACCGTCTCCTCAAAACAGTTCACATAGACATAGTCATTTCCGGCACCCTGCATCTTGGTAAATTTCATCGTATAGCATCCCCTTGTCGCTTATAAATTGACTTCACAACATAGCAAAAATAGCGCGCGGCAACAAGCAGTTTAATCTTCTTTTCCCGTGGAAACAGAGCGATTGCCAAGTCATTGCCGAGCGGTTATACTCCGCACCGCTGTGACCATTTTCTTCTGAGGGAATACCACCATGATCAAAGCTTTTCAAGGCATCCACCCCGTCATCGATCAGACCGCATTTGTCGCCGAAACCGCCGTGATCATCGGCGATGTCCAGATGGGCTCCCAATCGAGTGTCTGGTACAACTGCGTTGTGCGCGGCGACGTCAACCATATCCGTATCGGCGCCCGCAGCAACGTACAGGACCTCTCCATGCTGCACGTCACCCACAAGAAGCACGCCGACGACCCCGGAGCTCCGCTGATCATCGGCGACGACGTCACGATCGGCCACAGCGTGACCCTGCATGGCTGCACCTTGAAGGACGGCTGTTTCATCGGGATGCAGGCCATGGTGATGGATCATGCCGTCGTCGGAGAAGGAGCGCTGGTGGGGGCTCGGGCGCTGGTGACGGAGGGGACGGTCATTCCGCCCCACACCCTCTGGGTCGGCGCGCCGGCACGATACAAGCGCGACCTGACCCCGGACGAGGTGGCCTGGCTGAAGAAGTCGGCCGGCAACTACGTGAAATACTCGCGGCAGTACATTGATGACATGCAGGAGAG
>JBAQPK010000464.1:0-4132 GCA_049305715.1 Desulfuromonadaceae bacterium
GCCGTGGGATGTTTTTCAATAATCTGCTGATATTTGCTTAGAGAGGCTTTGTAGTCTCCCTGACTGAAAAAATCATTCGCTTCTATAAAGGTTGACTTGGCCCCCTCATTAAAGTGACTGCATCCGCATATCAGCAGTGGTGCTATTATGATGCAGACAAAGAATACGTTTAGATGCTTAGCCACCCTGCTTTGCTTTTTAGCCATTTTCGTCTGGAAGATTCTCAACTCCCTCATCTCCTCATCCTTTGACAGATGCATCAGGGGCACATTGGGCTGGGAGAGCCTGATGCCCTGGCATTGACAGATTAAATGCCCGAATGGTCCAGACAAACTTGAACGGTGGAAGCATAAGGAAGTGGCAGGGTATCAAAACCCTGCCACTTTCCTTCCGGAGCAGTAACGGAAAAGTTGACTGCTCCCCATAAAATTGACTTACTTCCTCATTGATTTGCGGAAAACTTCGTCAGCCTTCTTTGCTTTTTCATCTGCGATCATCGCCTTTTCATCTGCGATCTTCGTCCTTTCCTCTGCAATCTTTAGAGCATTTTCTGCTCGGGCTGCGGCAGCCTCTGCCTTTAACGTGGCCGCATCAGCTGCCGCCTTGGCAGACTGCGCATCCTTCGCTGCCTGATCAGCTTTCGCATCAGTCATCATTTGCTGCGACTGAACTTTCTCAAGTTCACGTGTTGATGCACATCCCCCCAAAGTAATAGCAGAAACAAGCATCATTGAAGTCACCAAAAGTCTCTTCATCGGATATCACCTCCTTTCTCTCGCTTGATAGGTTCAATCAATACAGCATCCAGTTCCAAATCAATTTTCAAACGCTTGATTGCATCCTTGGCCTCTCTGACATCATTGAAAGGGCCGGCGATAACATGATGGCTATCGCTCTTTGATAACACCCTTGCCGGTATTTGTGGACCCTGGTGGTTGATAATGGCGGCAAGCCTCACCGCATCAATCTTGTCACGCACGTCAGCAGCCAAAACAGACCACGCATCTGTTTTCAGTTCCGGTATTTCCGGTCGGCCGTATAATTTGGCCGGGTGCCTGACCTCCATGGGGCCCGCAATCCCTTTGTTACTTCCTTGCCTGAGCTCGAATATGGGGACAGGAATCCCGCGGGCCTCGGCCATTACTTTTTTGACTTTACTCCAGTCAAGTGTGCGCCCCGATTCCTTTTCAACAGTTCTCAGTTTTTTATATATCTTATCAAGCTCAGCAGCATCCAACTCTTCCGTGGAAGCATGAACTTCCATGTATACCACTCCATTACTTTGGCCGAGGAGATATGGCTGGTTAACTATGCTTACCGGGGTTTTAACCGAAGTGTTCTCATAGAGCTTTTTCACGCTTTCCGGATAGAGTCTTATGCAGCCATTGGTTGCCCTGAGACCAATGCTGGCAGGTTTATTGGTGCCATGAATCAAATAACTCGGCGCACTTAAATAGAGCGCGTATTCTCCCAAGGGATTTTGAGGCCCCGGCAGAACTGCAGCGGGCAGAGGATCTCTTTTTTTCAGATGATCCCTGGCAATTGAGGCAGGCACATGCCAGGTCGGCCGGTTTACCTTGCGGTCCACACGCATGAGGCCTCTGGGCGAGGGGCGCTCTTCGGTGCCGACGCCGACGGGGTAGGTCAACACTGTCAAAGGCTCACTATTTCCTTTAAATTGAAAAAGCCTCATTGCGGCCAGGTTGATCACGATGCCTTTCCTGGGAGCGTCCGGCAGGATAAAACTCATAGGCAACATGATGCGTTCTCCGGCCTCAGGCACCCATATATCTACCCCTGGATTAGCTGCGCTGACTCCATTAAGTCCCAGGCTGAAGTGTCGTGCAATATCCGGTAGTGTATCCCCCTTTTCGAGGCTGATGAATCTCAACCGGCCAATGACATCGTCTCCTTTTGCAGCAGAAAACTCGTTTCGTTCGATATTTTCCTCTAAATGTGTCGGAACAAGCTGGTATTCGTCAGGAGCTCTTGTCATTGCGACACATCCCTGGAGAGATGATATAACGACAAAAAGAGCTATAAGACGAAGCGTATTGGATGAGGATATCAGCTCAATGATTCGGCACATGGGTTAAATAAGTCCTTTTAATGATGTGATGACACAAAAAAAGCCGGGGCCGAATATCTGCTGGATATTTCGGCGACCCGGCTATCTCATTGAGACCCTGTAGGCTTTCCGTCCCATTCTCGCGAATGGTTTAGTATTATCGTTTAACCAGTGTATCGAATTGTGCTTTGTCCGCGAGTTTTGCCCCTGCAGAAGGGGAAAACATAATTGCCGCAACGAATGTGATGGCACAAAAAAAGCCGGGTCACCGAATATCTGCTGGATATTTCGGCGACCCGGCTGTCTCTGAGAGACCCTGTGGGCTTTCCGTCCCATTCTCACGAATGGTTTAGTATTATCGTTTTACCAACGTGTTGATCTGTGTTTTATTAGCGAGTATAGTTGCCCCAACAGGGAATCTTGTCAAGAAAAAATTATAGGTTAGAAGAAGTTAAGTGGGCATTTCATCGGCTGCAAATACCGTAACGCTTGTTGACATCATGAATAGAGATATAACCAACAGTGCAATTCGTTTCATTTTGACGTCCTCCCATTCAAAGTACGCGGTTGTTGTAATTGCACAGGCATGGTATAAAAGTCCATGGCTGAAGTGAAAATTATAGACCGAACTTCTTCGCGCCGTCAATTCACTACTCCAACCTGACTCCATGGTTTGCCCACAAATGCAATATATCAAACGAGGACAGTATGTACCCTGAATCGGATGATTTAAACGAATTTCTGGTTTCCGACGCAATTGTTGACTGGCAGATTCCGGCCGTCCGGCAGAAGGCTCTGGAACTTACCCGGTCGTTACCGGATGAAGTCGCCAAAGCCCGTTGTTTGTACGAATGGGTGAGGGACTCCATTTCACACTCCGATGATGCCGGCCTTGAGATTGTGACCTGCACGGCGAGCGAAGTGCTTCTTCACGGCACCGGGATCTGTTTTGCAAAAAGTCACCTTCTGGCCGCCTTGCTCCGGGCGGTCAATATCCCGGCCGGCTTCTGCTACCAAGTTTTACGTCTGGATCCCCCTGTCGATAATGAACCGGTTTTACACGGTTTTAATGCTCTATATCTCGCAACTCTCGATAAATGGATTCGGGTCGATGCACGGGGCAACAAAAACGGGATCAACGCTCAATTCAATATTAAGAAAGAGCAGCTTGCCTTTGCCATGGATCCTTTGGCCGATGAGTTCATCTATGAAACGATTTTTGCGGCACCGGTGAGCCGTGTTGTCAACAGACTGAAAATGTACGATTACAGAAGTGAATTGTGGCTGGATTTACCCCAGTCCCTGTAATAAGACTACTGCTCCACGGAGGTTTCAAATCATGCACATTCTCTATGTGGCACTATCCATTTTTTTTCTCATGCTATCTCCCTGCCACGCGGGATTTTTCGAAGATCTTACCAACGAGGTAATGACCAGGCTCCAGCCGCAGAAATCTCTTGATGACAGCACTATCATCAAGGGTCTCAAGGAAGCGCTGGCAAGCGGCACTGAGCGTGCAGTAGCCGCGGCTGCCAAGCCGGACGGTTATTTTGGCAACCAGGCTGTCAAGATTCTTCTTCCCGGCAAAGTCCAGCAGGCAGCGGATATTTTGGGGAAAATCGGTTATCAACAGCAGGTGGACGAGTTTGTACTGAGCATGAACCGGGCTGCGGAGAAGGCGGCCCCAAAAGCTGCCGTTGTTTTCGGTGATGCCATCCGGCAGATGACGGTGGAAGATGCCAAGGGCATCCTGAGCGGCGGAGATACGGCTGCAACCGGTTTCTTTGAAAAAAAGACCAGGCTGCAGCTTTTTGAAGCCTTCAAGCCTATGGTGGCAAAGAGTATGGATCAGGTGGGCACCGCCCGTTCCTACAAAGCGCTGATCGGTAAGTACGAATCAGTCCCGCTCATGTCGCTGGCAGGCGTTCCGTCACTGGACCTGGATACTTACGTAACCAACAAGGCCCTGGACGGCCTTTTTGTCATGGTCGGAGATGAGGAGAAGAAGATCCGGACAAACCCTGCAGCCCGGACTACGGATCTCCTGCGAAAGGTGTTCGGCAG
>JBAQPK010000465.1:0-4152 GCA_049305715.1 Desulfuromonadaceae bacterium
GTGCGGCCATGGACACAGTCACTGAAGCCCGTACCGCTATCTGCATGGCCCGTGAAGGGGGGCTTGGCATCATTCACAAGAACCTTTCGATCGAGGGCCAGGCATATGAAGTCGACAAGGTGAAAAAAAGCGAGTCAGGCATGATCGTTGATCCGATCACGATGCGCCCGACACAGAAAATCAGCGAGGCGCTGGATATCATGCGTCGATATCGCATCTCCGGTGTGCCGGTCACGAAGGCCAACGGCAAGCTGGTTGGCATTCTGACCAATCGGGACCTCCGTTTCGAGACCGATTTTGATCTGCCGATCTCGGCCCGTATGACCAAACGCAATCTGGTTACCGTCGAGGTCGGAACGACGCTGGAGCAGGCGAAGGAGCATCTGAAACATACACGGGTCGAAAAACTGCTGGTGGTCGATAATGACCGTTTCCTGAAGGGACTGATTACAATAAAGGACATCGAGAAGGTCAAAAAATATCCCTTCGCCTGCAAGGATAGTCTTGGCCGCCTGCGGGTCGGCGCGGCGGTCGGTCCTACCGCTGAAATGGAAGCGCGCATGGAAGCCTTGATCAAAGCCGGGGTGGACGTGATTGTTATCGATACCGCGCATGGTCATTCCCAGGGTGTCATAGATGCTGTGCGGCAGGCAAAGTCAACCTTCCCGGGGTGTGAAATTATTGCCGGAAATATTGCCACGGCCGAGGCGGCCGAGGCTTTGATCAAGGCGGGTGTCGACGGTATAAAAGTCGGAATCGGCCCTGGTTCGATCTGTACGACCCGCGTCGTGGCCGGTGTCGGAGTCCCCCAGATCACTGCAATTCATGAGTGTGCCCGCATGGCCCACAAATATGATGTTCCGGTTATTGCCGACGGCGGCGTCAAGTATTCCGGAGATCTTCCCAAGGCTGTAACGGCCGGCGCCGACTGCATCATGATCGGTTCACTGTTTGCCGGCACCGAGGAGTCACCCGGTGACACGGTTCTGTACCAGGGACGTACCTATAAGAGTTATCGCGGCATGGGTTCCATCGGGGCCATGAAGGACGGCAGCAAGGATCGTTATTTCCAGTCGGATGTCGGAGATGACGTCAAGCTGGTTCCGGAGGGGATCGAAGGCATGGTTCCGCTACGCGGACCCCTCTCTGCCAATATTCACCAGTTGCTGGGTGGCCTGCGATCCGGAATGGGGTATACCGGCTGCGGAAGCATCAAGGAGTTGCAGGACAAGGGGCGCTTTATCCGCATTACCGGTGCGGGACTTAAAGAATCCCATGTTCACGATGTTACCATCACCAAGGAAGCACCCAACTACCGTGTGGGCAATTAACTGCCCTGAATTGAGATGCCCCGGTTCGTAAACCGGGGCATCTCTCATTTTATATCGCCCAAGTAACCGGATGATGTACCCGCCCTTTTTCTTTTTTATAAACATTAGATTACATAACAACAATTCAACCAAAGGTTATTCTTATGTCTGATATTCACAGCCAGAAAATCCTGATCCTCGACTTCGGTTCCCAGTACACCCAGTTGATCGCCCGCCGTGTTCGTGAAGCCCATGTATATTGCGAGCTGCACCCCTTTGATATGGATCTCGCAGCGATACGGACCTTTGCCCCCAGTGGAATCATTCTTTCCGGCGGTCCCTGCTCGGTGTATGACCAGGGTGCGCCATCGGTAACAGAGGAACTTTTCGAACTGGGTGTTCCGGTGCTTGGCATCTGTTACGGCATGCAGTTGATGAGCCGCCATTTCGGCGGTGAGGTCGTTCCGGCCGGAAAGCGTGAATTCGGCCACGCCGATCTGCTTTCCGTCGGCGTTCCCGGGCCGCTTTTTGACGGTTTCTTCGTTGATGGGTCCAGTCCGGTCTGGATGAGTCATGGCGATCATGTTGCCCGGGTGCCGGACGGTTTCGAGATTGTTGCCGAAACCGCCAACGCCCCCGTCTGCGCCATTCAGGATGTCAGCCGGAATCTCTACGGAGTGCAGTTTCACCCGGAGGTCAACCATACGCCACGGGGCGAACAGTTCATCGACACGTTTGTAAGGAGGGTCTGCGGCTGTAGCGGACAATGGACTCCCGGCCAGATTATCGAGGATTCCATTGAACGCATCCGCGGTCAGGTCGGGAGTGATACCGTCATTCTCGGACTCTCCGGAGGGGTCGATTCCTCGGTTGCCGCTGCCCTGATTCACCGTGCTATCGGCGATCAGCTTGTCTGCGTCTTTGTCGATAACGGTCTGCTGCGTCTGGGGGAGGGGGATCAGGTTATGGCGACCTTTGCCCAGAACCTGGGGGTCAAGGTGATCCGGGTAGATGCGGAACAGCGGTTTCTGTCAGCACTGGCCGGTGAGAGTGATCCTGAAAGGAAGCGCAAGATCATCGGCGGTCTGTTTGTCGATATTTTTGAAGAGCAATCGAAGCTGATAACTGATGCAAACTGGCTGGCCCAGGGAACTATCTATCCTGATGTGATTGAGTCCGCCGGGGCAAAAACCGGCAAGGCCCATAATATCAAGAGTCACCACAATGTCGGTGGTTTGCCGGATTATATGAAGCTCAAGCTGCTGGAGCCGCTGAGGGAGCTGTTCAAGGATGAGGTGCGGGCCATCGGGGAAGAGCTTGGCCTGCCGCGTCAGATGGTGTGGCGGCACCCTTTTCCCGGCCCCGGTCTGGGTGTACGGATTCTCGGTGAAGTGAAAAAGGAATACTGCGATATTCTGCGTCGGGCCGATGCCATCTATATCGAGGAGCTTTATGTCTCCGGGCATTATGACAAGATCAGTCAGGCCTTCGCGGTGTTTCTGCCGGTCAAGAGCGTCGGCGTCATGGGCGACGGCCGCACTTATGAATATGTCGTGGCACTGCGGGCGGTGGAGACCAAGGATTTCATGACCGCCGGTTGGTATCCGATGCCGTATGAAGACCTGGCCCGTATCAGCGGCCGCATCATCAACGAGGTAAAGGGTATCAACAGGGTCGTCTACGATATTTCCAGCAAACCTCCGGCAACAATAGAATGGGAGTAGTAATTCCATCTGCGCGCATCATGCTCAATGACTGAGCACTCCGGTCAGAGTGCCGACAGCAGCAGCGCACGGAACGGTATAAGTGCGGAGCAGTGGCTGCTTGCAGAGGCCAGAAAAATACGCGGACTGTTATTGTACGTTGTTTTTCTGGCTGTTGCCATCGGACTGCTCGTTGTTTTTCAGGCCCGCCTGCTGGCTTCGGCCTGTCAGCGGGTCGTTATGCAGGGTGAGGGTGTGACGGCCATTTTGCCGATTGCCGGAGCACTCGCTCTGATTGCTGCGGGACGCGGCATCTGCACATATATTCTGGAAAAAAAGTCTGCGTCAGCTGCTGCCAAAGTCAAGGAGGCGGTACGGAGCACGCTGTACCGCAAGATTTTATCGTCAGGGCCGTCCGGTCTGGCAGGAAACGAAACCGGCCATTTGATTGAAATCGTCACCAAGGGTGTCGATGAGCTGGAACCCTATTTCACCCGTTTTCTTCCCCAACTTGTCCTCGCGGCACTCCTGCCGCTCATGTTCCTGATCATAATCGTTCCTTCCGAGTGGCGCTCAGGATTGGTGCTGCTCTTTTCCGCACCCTTTATCCCCCTGTTCATGATTTTGATCGGCCAGGGCTCCGAAAAGCTCCATCGACGTCAATGGAGACGGCTCTCCGGAATGGCCGGGCATCTGCTCGACCTGGTTCAGGGGCTGCCGGATCTCATTATTTTCGGTGCCGCAAAAAAAGAAGCGGCGACCGTGGCTCGCGTTTCCGAGGAATATCGCTTCGCCACCATGGCCGTATTGCGAGTGGCCTTTTTGTCCGCATTTGCTCTGGAATTTTTTGCCACGGTCGGAACCGCCGTGGTAGCGGTGATCATCGGTTTCAGGCTCCTTTCGGGAACCCTTTCCCTCCAGGAAGGACTCTTCGTGCTGCTCATGGCGCCTGAATTCTACCTGCCGCTCCGCAATCTGGGGCTCTCATACCATGCCAGGATGCAGGGTGGGGCCGCTGCTGAACGGATAGTGCCCCTCCTGGCTAAATCATCACCTGAAGGATTTGCGGGATCCCTGCCCGCCCCTGATGGTCCGCCTGCCGTTCTCTTTGAGGGGGTCTCTTTCCGTTATGGCAGCAC
>JBAQPK010000466.1:0-6751 GCA_049305715.1 Desulfuromonadaceae bacterium
GTGTGATGGACTGGTCACCGGCCACTTCCATCTTGCTTTGCGTGAAAACCTCCCGGGATCGCCCTTCGCCGTCCTGTCCCTCGGCGACTGGATGGGACAATTTACCTATGGCGAAATGCGGGATGGAGAGTTGTACTTGAAGGCTTATTCAGTCGGCCCTGAAAACTGGATAAGCACGTTAAAAAAGTAGTTATCCGCCAGCTCCGATAAACGGAATCAGCACATTCGCGAGTCATTTCTATTGTAGTTGGAATAGCGCAGAAAATTACTTCCAACGCACTAATTGTCCTGTTTCCTGAAAAACTCCTGCAATGCCTGCTCTCCTACCTGAGACGCCTTGATCCTCCATTTGTCAGGATTGATGACCAGAGCTACCAGCGCGATTCGGGGATTCTGTATCGGTGCAAAGGCTGCGAACCATGAATAGTGCCCCTTGGGGTCAGTGCCGTCGATTGATCCCGTTTTGGCGGCTATCGGGATATCCAGCAGCGGTCTGCCGCGGCGGTCATGGAATGCCTTGCGGGAGGTGCCGGTCAGGACGGTGCTGGAAAGCATTCGCGTTAAAGATGCTGATGTTTCCGGTGTGGCCAGGCGCCGCAGCTCGCGAGGGGTGAATGTTTCACTTTCAACCCCTTTTGCATCGACGATGCTGCTGGTCAGCCCTGGAAGCATCATTTTCCCGCCATTGGCAATTGCCGACATGATCACCGCAGCGTGAAGAGGAGAAATTCTAACGTCATGATCCAGTCCGGCTCCCATCAGCCTCAGATCGTGGCTGTCGGCCGGTTCCCCCGCCTGACTAGGTTTGGCCGGGATCCCCGTCAGTAGTTCCTGATTGAATCCGAAGCGGGAGATAGATTCCATGACGGACGATTTGCCGGCGATATCGCTTGCCACCCGTCCGTAAACCGGATTAATTGATTTGCCCATGGCATTGGTGACATTCATGCTGTTGTTTCTGCCGCGGGGACTTGCATCCCAGTAGCGCGGGTTTTCCGAATAGGAGTTGCCACGAAACTCGATCACGGATTCAGGGGTGATTTTATGGTTTTCAAGAGCTGCGGAGGCGGTGATGATCTTGAACAGTGATGCCATCGGATACAGTTCATAAACAGAGCGTTTTGCCCAGAGCGGGTCAACCGCCGAGTAGGCGGTCATGCCGAGAATTCGTCCCGAAGCCGGTTCAATGGCGACAAAAACGCCGTACGGCACCTGGTTTTTGGCCAAAAAATCATAGACCCTCCGCTGCAGGTCGCCCTGAATGGTGTAGTTGTGCTGCAGCCCTTCAGGGGTTCGTGCCGATACACTGGAACCGTTTACCTCTGCCGTTGCAAGCAGGTTGACGGCGGTCTCGAAGCGACCGGCTGAAACCGCCGGTTTGGCCGGTTTTAGAGTGACGTCGGTGAAAGACGCAATCCAGCCGCCGACACGCGCGCCGGCCGTTTTTGACTGACGCAGCGCCAGTGCGCAAAGCGGAGCAAGAGCCAGCGAAATGGCAATGAACAACAGCGCCAGCTTCAGCCGCTGGAGGCTCTTCCCCACGGGAAGGGACAGTCTGGGCCTGGGCGGTTCACCGGTCGGCTTACGACGTCTGTTCCGGAAGCCGTTGCCGAAAAGCCTGAAGCCGGCCGCTGATTTATTTTGTGACAAATGTTTTAAATCCTGCATGGTGTCCCGAAAAAAATATAATGCGAAACTATATCGTCAAGCGTCTGGTGTTGTCAACGGACCAGGTGTCAGAGACGCATGACGGTCACTCGTTTATTTCGTCAGAAAGAATTTATGCGGTTAATAAATGCGACCAGAAGTCCGTAGTGATGGTGGTCGAACAGCATTGAAATACGCGGCAGATGGGCAAGGTCAGGTTCGTCGATCTCTTCGGGATACGCTCCGCAACTGTGGATTTGGTCACCTTCTTTGATAAGTTCGGGAAACTCCTTGGCCAGAGTCGCAATCTGTTCGATCGAAAGGGGCCTCAGCAGGCGTATAACCAGCCGGTTTTCGATGAAGCGCAGCGAATGGTAGATGGTATAGAATGTGTTGATTACCTGGAGCGCCTCCTGCTCGTTTTTGGTGATCGTAAAGAGCGAAAAATCCTCTCCCGAGATGAAGCCTTTCACCAGAAGACTCTCTTTGATGAAATTTAAAAATTGTTCCCAGTACCCATCCTGGTCGTCCATCAAAATCAACGGTTTGGGGGATGTTTTTCCGGTTTGTATCAGCGTAAAAACTTCCAACGCTTCGTCCAGCGTTCCAAACCCCCCCGGAAAAACAACAATTGCATCTGCCTCTTTCACGAAAGCGACCTTACGGTTGAAAAAGTATTTGTATGTCACCAACCGTGGATTGCGGTACATGACCGGATTTGGTTTCTGCTCGAAAGGGAGCCGAATGTTCACGGCAAATGAGTTCTCGCTCCCCGCCCCCTCATTGCCGGCCTGCATGATGCCGGGCCCGCCTCCCGTTATAACCATGTAGTTGTTTTCTGCCAGGGTGTGACTGAAGCGCACGCATTTTTGATACATTTCGTCAGATTCTTCAGTGCGGGCGGATCCAAAGATGGTCACTTTCTTGCGGTGGCGATAGGGGGCGAAAACCTTCGCCGTATAGCGCATTTCCTTCAGTGTGTGGTTGATCAGTTTCAGGTCTGCCAGATAATCGATATCCTGGCCGATCTTGAGCGTCGCAAGGATCATTTCTTTAATTATAGCCGGATGATGGATGTCACCTGATTCTTCAACCAAATGGCTGATAATCTGGTCGATTGGCACGTTGCTTCTGGAAAAACTCAATTCCATGATTTCTGCCTTCCGAAGGGGATCCTTATGTATAAGATCAAACATGCTACGGTATCATAACCTCTTCCGTAAAGCAAACAGCTGTTACCCCATCAGGCATTACAAGCGCATCGAATAAGCTTGAAAGCAGACAGCAGGTTTGCTATAAGGCAGGATGTTCTTTTTTTTGAATTCCAGCAGTTTCGATACTAATTGCAGTAGTGCAAGGAGATAGGCGTGTCCAATCCAACGCTGGTCATGTACGATGAAGAATTTCAGGAAATCAATGAAGTTATCGGACGTTTGCTTAAGGAAGCCAACGCCAAGGTAATTTTCCTTGTAGACAAAAATGGACAACTCATCTCCGGCGTTGGAGAAACCGAGCGTTTTGACACGACATCACTTGCTTCGCTGACTGCCGGTAACATTGCCGCCACAGGCGGACTTGCAAAGCTGATCGGCGAGAAAGAATTCTCGATTCTCTTCCACGAAGGGGAGAAGGACAATCTCCATATTTCAATTGTAGGCGGCAGGGTTATACTCGTGGTTCTGTTTGATAACCGTTCCTCATTGGGGCTCGTGCGACTGCGTGTGAAGAAATCGTCGGAGGAACTTTCGACAATTTTTGGAAATTTAATGAAAAAATCGGAAGAACGTGAAAGGCGTGGTTCTTCAGATTTTCCCTTTGCTGAAATCACCGACGACGACATCGACAATCTATTCAGCTGAATCCAGTCAATTCCTATGTAACGGGTTGCCACGAACTGTTTTGCTCCCGGTTCTGCCAAATAAATTTCAACTTACTAATTAATGACGGGGAAAGCCGAAGATGTCTTTCATCAACTATGCTTCTCGTGAAATAAATTGTAAAATAGTTTATTATGGTCCTGGCTTGTGCGGAAAGACGACAAATCTTCAATTTGTTTATCAAAAAACCGCGCCGGATGCCAAGGGCAAGATGATAAGTCTTGCGACCGAAACCGAGCGGACGCTGTTTTTTGATTTTCTGCCGCTTTCGTTGGGTGAAATACGGGGGTTTAAAACCCGTTTTCATCTATACACCGTCCCTGGGCAGGTTTTTTATGATGCGTCCAGAAAACTGATTCTAAAAGGTGTTGACGGCGTTGTTTTTGTCGCCGATTCTCAGGAAGAGCGGATAGACGCGAATATTGAATCGCTTGAAAATCTGAGGATAAATCTCAAGGAACAAGGCTATGATCTGGACAAATTACCGTACATTATCCAGTATAACAAACGGGATTTGCCTGGTGCCATGTCCGTTGAAGAGTTGCGCCAGGAACTGAATCCTACGAATGTACCTGAATTCGAGGCGTGTGCTACAACGGGCGAAGGGGTTTTTGAAACGCTCAAGGCCGTAGCCAAGCTGATTCTGGTTGATCTGAAAAAAGGGAAATAGAGTCAGCGCAAAAACACTATTCTCAAAGAGTAGATAATTAGTCGATGGGAATGGCGGGGTTTATATCCGGTTCTCTTTGGACTTGATTTATTCTGTGGAGCGTGGTAGGTATCACATCCCGCCGTTACCGAAGATTGTCTGCACACACACGGAGAGATGGCCGAGTAGGTCGAAGGCGCTCGCCTGCTAAGCGAGTATACTGGGAAACCGGTATCGAGGGTTCGAATCCCTCTCTCTCCGCCACTATTTTATCGGATACTGCATTGATTTCTGCTCGAAGAGTAAAGCTGTTTATATCCATTTTATTTTCGGTGTTGGTTCTGGGCGTTTGCCAGGGGCATGCCGAAACTCCGCCTGACGACCTCAGACCAAGAACCTCCCACCGTACTGTCATAGAAAAAGCGATAGTTGTCCCACCTGCAGTCTTGACTTACTGGAAAGCAGTAAAGCTTGCAGTGATCGATAAAACCCGCGGGACGGAAAATATTTATGTTGTTCCCATCGGCTCAACATTTACAGTCCCCTCTTCTCCACTTACCATCACAATAGAAGCATTTCTTCCCGCTTTCATAATTGAAGGAACAACTATCACAACCTCTTCAAATAAACCTGTGAACCCGGCAGCAAAGGTTAGAATCAGCGAAAATGACACTCTTGTTTTTCAAGGATGGCTCTTCTCGAACTTTCCGAATCCACGAGCCGTTGCACATCCAAAATTCGGCTTCAGCCTGATTGGTTCCGTTCCGGTGCGCAAGTCCATTTATCATTCTACCCCGAACTAGACGGGGATCCCTTCCCTCGCGAGTTGGTCGCATCGTTCATTTTCAACATGCCCGGCATGCCCCCTTACCCAATTCCATTGTACCGTGTGTGGTTTTGTCAGGGCAAGCAGCAATTCCCACAAGTCTTTGTTGACCACCGGTTCCCTCTTGCTGTTGCGCCATCCTTTCCGCTGCCATCCCTCAATCCATTCCGTCATGCCTTTAACCAGATATTGGGAGTCGGTCGTAATCAACACCCGACAGGGGCGCTTTAGCTGGCGAAGCGCTTCAATAGCGGCGGTCATTTCCATGCGATTGTTGGTCGTGTCTTTGTCGCCACCGCTCAACTCTTTTACCCGTCCGCCATATCGCAGGATCGCTCCGTACCCACCCGGCCCCGGATTACCGCTGCATGCGCCATCGCAGAAGATTTCAACTGTCTGGTCATCGGGTCTTGCCACAATCAGCTCCTTTCTCCGGTAGTAGCGCCGCAATTGCCTGCATGAGACGGCTGACAATCAGCAGGTGGGTTTCTTTGCAATCTTCCAGCTGGAACAGATCGTTGAAATCGATTGCGGCGCCGAAAACCACCGCTGCATCCTGCCGAAAACCGGGGAATTTCCATCTGTTGAGTCCGGTTAAAGCTGTTGGAATGACGGCCGGCCGGGTATCGTAGATGATTTTTCCGACGCCGCGATTGCCAGGCCCCAGCTGCCCATCTTTATGACGTGTACCTTCCGGGAACAGCATGACTTTCTGGTCAAACAGCAGATCGTTCAGTACGCGGCCGGCTTTAAGGTCTCGCTTGCGTTTGACAGGAAAGGCTCCCCACGAAGAGTAGATCAGGCGCAAAAACGTTTTTGAAAACAGTTCCTCCTTGGCCGGAGCCCAAAGCATCTGGAGAGGATTGTGTCTGATAACGGCCCAGGGAAGAAAGATGGTGTCATAGGCAGATATATGGTTGGAAGCTATCAGAACCGGGCCGCTGGACGGGATGTTGGAACTTCCTTTAATTAGAAATCTGTTCAAGAATGACGCGTAAAATCCAACGACATATACGGAGAATGTAACCCAACAGCGTTGTAGAATGTGTGCCTTCACAATACTCCTTTGACGTCAGCGCAGCTGTATGATCCTGCTGCGTTTATATCATACCGGTACACATCAAGCAACATCCCACAGGGTGATGGCATAATACTGCGAAATCAATTATAGTATGAAATTAATACAATTCGTCTCCCGTCCGTGCCGGACAAGCGAAGGGTTGAGGAAAGTAATCGGAATCGGGAATCGACACAGCATGCCGGAATTCGCAGTGACTGAAGAAAAGAACCGTTGGCTGCGGCTGAAAATGGCCGAGTTGGGGGTGCGTGAAGAAGATCTCGCAGAGAACTTCGTGCGTTCATCGGGGAACGGTGGCCAGCACGTCAATAAAACATCAAGTTGTGTTCAGCTGAAACATATACCAACTGGTGTTCAGGTTACCTGCATGCGGGAGCGGAGTCAGTCTGTAAACCGTTTTCTGGCTCGCCGAGAGTTGCTTGAGCGGATAGAATCCGCTTCAGGGGGAGTAACATCTGAAATGAAACGTATCGAAAAACTTCGGAAACAGAAGAAACGTCGCAGGAGGAGGAATGCCAATATCTGAGCAACAGGCCGAAGTCGGGACAAGCACCTCCGGAGAAGAGCAGAACCTTTCCCGCTGAGTGTTCACAGCGGCAATGATGATCTACCGTGTGGCAAGCAAAAATAACGTTTTGGCTGCAGATAGGTACGTGCCTGACGGAGTATAGTCG
>JBAQPK010000467.1:0-2914 GCA_049305715.1 Desulfuromonadaceae bacterium
CTGCCGAAATGCTCACCACCCTCGGAACTATCAGTGATGAACCAATATACAACTCCAGTCGCGAACCAATTTGCGGCCCAAAGGGTCAGTTGGTTCTTAATGGACCAGAAACGTTCCAGGTTGAATGGCGCCGGGCCCTAGACCATGTACTTCCCCGCCTTGAGGCCGGAGCGACCCTTCGGGACGCGCTACTCGAATTCCCTCCCTCACAAAACTGGACCAACCGGCTAATCTCCTGTGACCTGGTCACCGGAACATTCGCTTGTCGGCACGACAATGGAGAGCTTGTTGTAAGACTTTTGACTCGGGTCTATGCGCCGGAAGGGGCCTATTGGTATGATAACTGCTTTGTCCTTTGCCCTGACGCCACGCTCATCAGTGTCAGCTTGTAGCCACTGCGCTGCGCATTGTCCCGGTGATCGTGTTTATCTGGTTGGTTGTTAGCTGTCACACCAAGCCGCCTTTTCTCGCCTCGGGAGTACGCCAGAAAGATTCGGATTACATCGAACAGCACGGCAACAGGTACGCCGACTTACATGGGAGCTTCTGAACACCTAATGTTGACTATTTCATATAAAAAGCCAGCTCAGCTATATGCTGACTGGCTTTTTCTTTGTTTTTACTGTAGAAAATTAAAAGTTCTTACCCGTTGAAAGGCCAATCACATGAACGTCTTCCAGACCCACGCAAACATTGTCAGCGACTACGCCTCCTATATTCAAAGTTTCATCTCCATTGCAGACCCGGAAATACGCAGAATAGTCAACCGGGAGTTGAGTCGAGAGAAACTAAGGCTTGACCCCTGAAGACCGGAGAAAAGTTGACTGCTAATGACCTTCTGGATAAATGCCTGTTGCTGGACCTGGAAACCGATGGAAGTAAGCTCTATCACATTGGTGCTGTGTTTTCCGGACAGGTATTTGAACGGAAAGGACGTTTCGACCTGCAAACGGCATTAAAAGAGCTGGACAGCTTTGCCTCTGATGCGGAATACATTCTCGGCCATTACATCCTTGGTCATGATTTACCCGTTCTTGAAGCTCTGGCACCAAACCTCCTCCTCCTGAAAAAACCTGTCGTGGATACTCTCTACCTCTCCCCCCTGGCATTCCCCGAGAACCCCTATCATCGCTTGGTAAAGGATTATAAGCTTGTCCGCGACTCGATCAATGATCCGGTCGCCGATGCGCGTCTGGCAGCCTCGGTCTTGTGCGACCAGTGGGAAAGCTTCATGGCAATCAGAGAAACCGAGGGTGATCTACTCTCCTTTTATCGGTACTGCTTTGACGAGGGCATCAATTCCACTCTGCGCAGCAACGGTCTGAAAGATATCTTTGCCGCCTTGGGGGCAGCGCCTGTTTCCGAGAACGAAGCATTTGCCATCTTTCAGAAGCATACTCAGGACAGAGCGTGTGAAACCGCCGTGACCATGGTTGCCTTCAAATACCTGCTGCACCCGGATAAACGTCCATCACTTGCCTACTGTCTGGCATGGCTGAAGGTTGCTGGTCACAATTCGGTTCTTCCGCCGTGGGTACGGCACCGGTTTAACGATGTCGTGCCGATTCTGCGGGAGTTGCGGGATGTGCCGTGCAATAGTCCTTCCTGCCAGTGGTGCCGGGATACCCATAACCCGGTGCAGCAGTTGCAGCGCTTCTTCGACTATCCGGAATATCGAGCAACACCGGCAACTGCCGACGGCACGAGCCTGCAAGAGGCGATTGTCCGCACCGGCATGGCGGACAAACCGCAGTTGGCCATCCTTCCCACTGGCGGCGGGAAATCACTCTGCTTCCAGATCCCGGCCCTGGCGCGAAATTTCCGACGCGGCGTCCTCACCATTGTTATTTCCCCCCTGCAAGCGCTGATGAAGGATCAGGTTGATGGCCTGGCGTCGAAAACCGGCACCATGTTTTCCGCTGCCATTTACGGCATGCTGACCCCACCCGAACGGGGTGAAATCCTTGAACGGGTGAGGCTGGGTGATATTGCCCTGCTCTATGTATCGCCGGAACAGTTGCGCAACAAATCCCTTGCTGACGCCATCAGCCAGCGTGAAATTGGTTGCTGGGTATTCGATGAGGCGCACTGTTTGTCAAAATGGGGTCACGACTTCCGCCCCGATTATCTGTATGCAGCCCGCTTTATCCGCGAGTTCGCCCAGAGGCAGCAGACACCGATACCGCCAATAGCCTGCTTCACCGCGACCGCCAAGCGCGACGTCATGGAAGAGATTACAGACCATTTCAGACGGGAGCTGGGACAGGAACTGGAGGTTTTCGAGGGGGGTGTGGAACGGCAGAATCTCAGCTTTGAAGTTCAGCTGATCCAGGGTGCGGAGAAATATGAGCGTATCCACGACATACTGGTTGATCGCCTGCCGCAGCCGGAGATGGGATCCGCGGTTATTTACGCGGCAACGAGGAAAGAAACAGAAAATACCAGGGATTTTCTACTCAAGAAAGGGTGGCCGGTCGAGGCGTATCATGCCGGGATGGAGACGCCTGAAAAACGGCGGGTGCAGGATGACTTCATCAGTGGCAAGACGCAGGTCATCTGCGCCACTAACGCCTTCGGCATGGGGATTGACAAGGATAATGTCCGCCTGGTGATCCACGCCAATATTCCCGGTTCCCTCGAAAACTATATCCAGGAAGCCGGCCGCGCCGGAAGAGACACCAAGGCTGCCGAGTGTGTTCTCCTCTACACCGAGAATGATATCGAGACCCAGTTCCAACTGGGTGCCATGTCGGAACTTTCCCAGCACGATATCAGTCAGATCCTGCGAGGTTTGCGACGCGCCAAGCGTAGCAAGGATAACGAGATCGCCATTACCGCCGGGGAGCTACTGCGGGATGAGCAAGTGCATACCGGCTTCACTACCGAAGATAACATGGCCGATACCAAGGTGAAG
>JBAQPK010000468.1:0-6334 GCA_049305715.1 Desulfuromonadaceae bacterium
GCATCACTCTGCCGGCTTCAGGAACCCATGCCAACAGCGACTCTGCTCCTTCATTCCAGTACATGGCAACCAAAAATGGTGGCGTGATCCCCGCGTGGACGGCGGCATCCCTGACCTGCTCGAACACCTATTGCCATAATCCCGCCAGTACAGGCGGCTCCCTGGATACGGGCAACGTTGGTACGAGGACGTTCGTTTCCTGGACGGCCGCGACGTACCTGGGTGACACCGCCAAGACAGAGACAAACTGTAACAGATGCCATAAGTCTCCTGGAACTGTCGCTGGTACGATATTGCTGTCTGGTACAACTAATCATTCTAGTGTCAAGATAGATGATAACTGCGCCGGTTGCCATGGCCATAACGGCGACACCGCCGGTTTACCCGGTCAGCGTCATGTCGATGGTAAAAAATACGGCAGCGGCTCGTGCAATACCTGCCACGGCTATCCTCCGGTTAAAAGCACGGTTGGTCTCAATATAGCGGGTAATTTTTTACATGCCAAGATCGAATCCACCAATGGCGGTTATGCGGGCGGTGGCGGCTATCACGAAAAGCATCTCCTTCCCACGATTGTTGAATCCGATGGTTTTACACCGTGTCTCCCCTGTCATCCCCAGACTTCTCACCAGCAGGGCGGCACGGTTATAAGGACCAATGTCCAGGTAAACCCCGCAGCTGATACCAGCTACCGCTTTGACAGCTCACGGTCGAAGCGCTATAACACAAACGGTACAGACTGGGTATGCTCCAATGTCAGCTGTCATTTCAGGCCGACGCCCACTTGGTACCAGTAGGTACGGCTGCTCTGTTTTGAATATTATTAATTATTTTGATACTACGGTTCGAGTTATTGATAAGGAGTCGGATATGAAAAACCCAGGCAGGATGGAAAATGTGACGAGACGGCTTGTCGCCACTTTGCTTTCATTGTCAATGGTGATCCTGTTTGCCAGCGCATCTCAGGCAGCTATCAACTGTACCCAGTGTCATGGGAACGGTTCGACAAGCGCACTTCCTATCGATACACTGGCAGCATCCCCGGCTTCCTACCGGAATATCACGACCGGCGCCGTTAAGGGTAATCACGGCACCCACTCCGGCCCGGTGGCAACCGGAGCGGCCTGTGCCAAATGTCACGGTGCAGCGGCTGCCTCATATCCCTCCAACCATGCAATTATGAAACACTACAGTATTCAGATGGCCGCCGGTATGAACTATAATAAGGGTGCCGGCGTTGTGACGGCTTTCAAGCAAACCGCGACCCCGACTCTCGGCGCTTGCTCCACCGTCAACTGCCACTTTGAGACGATCACCCCGACATGGGGTGCAACTCCATTTTCAAGTACATCAGATTGCAGTGCATGTCACGCTGCTACGGGTGCATCGCTTTCCCCCGCACATAACAAGCACGCATCGTATACGGCCCTGTTCAATTTCAGCGATCTGTCAGGTTGTGCAAATTGCCATTCGAACTATGCCTCGCCACTGTCGTTTTCCCACGCCACCAGTGCGGTCAATGGAACCAGCAAGATCCATGTAGTTCTTTCCGAAGGCAGTTATGACGGCTCGGGTATCAACTATCTCCCCAGCCAGTCAGGATCGAGAATCTTTGGCAAGTGCAGCACCCTGTATTGTCACAGTCAGGGGACCAGCACCACCACCCCTTTCGGTGGCGCGCCGAATGTCGTTTCGACATGGAATACGACTCTTGATTGCAAGGGATGCCACAGCTTTACCGCTGCCAGCGGAACGGCAATCATCACCGGCAAACACACCGCTCATATCAATGACGGCACGATCATGCCGAACATTTCCTGCAACGCCTGCCATGTTTCAACGACGTCGGACGGTACAACGGTCACGACCCCGGCCAACCACGTAAACAGAGTCAGGGATGTAACCATAGTCGGTACCTACGACAGTGATGTTACACCGGCAAACAACTATTCGGCCGGATCGTGCAGCAATGTGTATTGTCATAGCGACGGTCAGGCGACCCCGACCTACAAGCCGATTCTCTGGACCGCCACCATATCAGATTGCACAAGCTGCCACGGCTTCGTTGCCGGAGGAACGCCAATTGTCACCGGCAAACACACCGCTCATATCAATGACGGCACGATCATGCCGAATATTGCCTGCAGTGCCTGCCATGTTTCAACGACGTCGAACGGTACGACAATAACCGGCGCGGCACTCCATGTAAACAAGCTGAGGGAAGTTACGATAACCGGCACCTACGACAGTGATGTCACCCCGGCTAACAACTATTCGGCCTCAACGTGCAGCAATGTCTATTGCCACAGCGATGGTCAGGCGACCCCGACCTATAAACCGGTACTCTGGTCAGCCACGATAGCGGACTGCAAAAGCTGCCACAACTATGACCTGGCAAGCGGAACCGTTATGGCCACCGGCAGCCACACGGAACATGTAAATAATGTAGCGGTAATCGGCACCAACTTCGGTTGCCAGGATTGTCACAGCACGACAACGTCCAACGGAACAACGGTCACCACTCCGGGAATTCATGTCGACAAGACCAGGAACGTATCGATGGTCACCAAGGGTGGCGGTACCTGGACATCACCGAACTGTACGCTAACATACTGCCACAGCACCGGCCAGGCCACACCGGCGTACGTAAATGCTCCGGCATGGGGCAATACGACCGACCTCACCTGCAAGGGGTGCCATGGCGCCGAGGTAGGCAGTATCGCCGGTGAACCGCGCTACGCAAACGGTGCCCAGCCAGCTGTCGTTGAAAACAATGACAACAGCCATGCAGCACACGTTGCCAACGCTACAGACTGTGTAGTTTGCCATGTGGACACGGTCAGCGCCGCTGGCACCGCGATCAAGAGCGCTTCGCTGCTGCATACGAACCAGGCCCGAAACGTGAATTTTGCTCCCGCCTATGACACCAACGGCGGTACGAACTCCGACAACTACACCCCCGGTACGAAGACCTGTTCGGGGATCAGCTGCCATGGAGGCGGCACACCGATGTGGGGTGGAGCAACTCTATTGTGTGACCAGTGTCACCTTTCCAACAACACACTGCCGGGAAATCACAGCGAACACTACGGCGTAGCGGCTGTTGCGGTGACCGCCGACAAGACCCCTTCCAACGATTCGACCGCATCAACCTACGATTTCAGCTGCGCTGTCTGCCACAACGGCGTGTCGCACGCCGACAGCAATGTTCAGGTTTCTTTCGATGCGACTGTTGCCGGCGGCGGAACGTATACAGCCGGAGCAAGCCAGGGTGCAGACAGCAGCGGCATCGTCTGGACCGCCGGTACCTGCTCGGCCAACTACTGCCACAGCGACGGCAATGGTGGTGCACCGAAAAAAACAGCTTTCAACTGGGCAAGTCCGAATAACACCCTCCGTTGCCAGGGGTGCCACGCCAGTCAGGACTGGAAGCTCAGTTCTGTCCAACCTGCCTACTCATCAATCCGCACCCAGGCCCATGCCCGCCACGTGCGCGGCGATATCAACACCGAGCTGAATGTCGGTAACGGCCTTACGTGCAATCGTTGCCATGGCGCAACCGTCACGGCAGCCATGAACAGCTATTCAACCGTTAATGCCGGTGTTCTGAACAAGAAACGCCACGTCAACGCCTTGCGCGATTATTCCGGCGTGACCACCAACCCTAACGGCGGTTCCGTTGCTATTTCCAACGGTCAATTCAACCCCTCAACCCATCAGTGCAGCAACGTCTATTGCCACAGTAACTCCAAGGTGAAGAATCCGCGGATCGGCAAGTACGCCAATCCGGAGTTGTGGAACAGCGGCGCCACCCTGCGCAAGTGCAACTACTGCCACGGCCGTCAGGGCCATGGTACACCGGTCGCTTACGATAGCGACACCAACTTCAGCCGCTATTCATCCACCGGTGTGCCGAACTACACTTCCGGTTTGGCCGGCTACTCGACCGCCAACAGCCACCGTCAGCACATGACCGCTATGGGTACGACCGACTACAGCAACACCAATGTCTGCTATTCATGCCACGCACAAACGCTCGACTCGACAACCGGCCGCAGCGCGAGCGCCGCCAAGTTCCGCGCCTATTCGTCACGCCACACCAGCGGCGCCTATAACGTCAAGATGAAGGCTCTCTACGGCGGCAACTATAACTCCACCATGGGCACCAAAACCTGTTCGGCCACGCTCTGCCACGGCGGCGTGTCGCCCAAGTGGGGCGCCAACACGACCAATGACAGCTGTACCAAATGCCACGGCACACCGTCTGCCACGGTAATCGCCGCAACCAAATATCTGATCGCGCCGCCGTTCAACACCTCGCAGGGAACGGGTTCAGCCACCGGTACCGGCCTGGTCAGCAACGACCCCAAGGTCGGCGCGCACCAGACTCACCTGAGGTTCACTAACGGCTTCAGCAACTACAGCGTTACACAGCCGACGTTCATGTGCGAGAACTGCCACGGAACCGCCCTGCCGACCGATACGGCACACATCACCGGCAATTCTGCTCCGACATTCCAGAGGTTGGCGAACAAAAATGGCACAACGGGTGCCACGTGGATGCCTGCTTCCCTGACCTGCTCGAACACCTATTGCCACAATCCCGCCGGAACAGGCGGCACCCTGAATGCGGGCAACGTCGGTTCGAGGACGTTCGTCTCCTGGACGGCCACGACATACCTGGGTGACACGCGCAAGACAGCGATTAACTGCAATAGATGTCATCTCTCACCTAAAGATGCCCCGGGTGAGCAATTGCTGGCAGGTACAAGCCATAGCACTGTTAAAATACTCGACGACTGTTCCGGCTGCCACGGTCATAACGGCGATGCTAATGGGCCAGTCGGTCGCCGCCATATTGACGGCATCAAGTACGGCGGCGGCGGTACGTCATGTGACGGCTGCCACTCCTATGCCGACTGGTCCAGCGCGTCCCACAATTTCGGCGGGCAGGGTCAGGGTATTGGCGCTCACCAAAAACATATAAACCATCTAACCTCTCGTTTGCCTGTTGCACTCGACCCGACGAATGACTATAGTGTCGGATACGGTCTCGGCAGTGCCGGGGCGGTCTGCGGTGCCTGTCACTCCAATACATTGTCGGATCATTCGACCGGCGATTCGACGGCCGCGAGAAGCATCAACTTCGCCGGGTCAGCCACGTATAAGTTCGGACCAAACGCGCCAATCTACAACGGCGTGTACAATGCCTCCTCGGCCACTAATCCGAAGAGTTGCTCCAATGTTAGCTGTCACTACTTCACGTCACCTAACTGGTCAAATTTCTAAATGAATATTAAGCAGAAGGAGCTTATGATGATAGGATCTACTGATATGACAATGAGCCGGCGAATCAGGAATGGATTGGTTTCGTTCCTCATCGTTGCCACCTCGGTACTCATGTTCGGGGGGGTAGCTCCCAATCTGGCGGATGCTTCGGTCGGCATCGTGAGCCGCTGGCCTGCGACTCCGCAGATCGTCTCCAATGGGACAGCCAGCCCGGTCTATGCTAAATTTACCCCCGCCACGGATCAAAACCGGCTGATGCTGGTGGCGGTAGCCTGCGAGTATACCGCAGCACCCGGCACCCAGACCATAACCGTTAACTACGGTGGCCAGTCGGTAACGCAGTTGGCGACAAACATCACACAGAAATCGACCATCTGGCTGGGTTACCTGCAGGAATCCAAGATTGTTTTAGGAAATAACGCCACCAAGATGCTCAGCGTGAGCAACAGCAATACTACCAACCTTACAGCCATGTACGCGTCTGTAGCCGTCTTTTCCGGAGTTGATCAGACGCTGGATGCATCTACCGGGACACCGCTGACAACTGCAACAAACTCTGCTAACTCCATGGGCCTTTCAAGTCTCGGCGTATTCGGATTGACCGGCAACACCGGCCTGAGCGTCTATGTGGCCAACTGGAATAACCAGAGTTCCAACCCTTACACCGGCTACACCGAACAGACCGATTATGCGGGGACGAACTTGAACCTCGCCTCAAACTATAAGATGACGACGTCAGGAACCGAGGCAACCATTACTTCGGCAACCACTTCCGGAACCCTCGTCAGCGGCGCAATGGTCGCTGTCGGTCTGAAGCCTGCGATTAACGTGTCCACCAATAATACCTGCGGTGCGTGCCACGGCTATCCGCCGGTCGATGCGCCGGGGCGCAACATCGGGGGCATGGGGCAGTTCTCCGGCTCACACGGCAAACATTCCGGCTTTGAATACGGCCAGTCCGGCCTTGCCTGTTCCAAATGCCACTACAACCATTCGACCAATAACCACCAGAGCGGCTTCAAGAACGTCACCGGCAGCGCGGTGC
>JBAQPK010000469.1:0-2031 GCA_049305715.1 Desulfuromonadaceae bacterium
ATTACGGGCTGAAGCGAGCGGTGTACATCGACGCTTTTTTTGCCAACATCGATTGGGTAACGGCTGAGTCAAGGCTGATCTGAACACGTATTCCGAAACAGAAGGTCGAAGCAGGCAATTCCCATCCCACGGCAGTCCGCCGCTCAGGCTTGCGAAGCATTGCGAGCCCGGCGGCGGTTGAGTGAAAAGCGAATGCAGCTGCCTTGAGATACGGCGGAATAATTCTTATAAGGAATACCTTAATAGTTTTCGTCATCTCGCTTCAATTATCTGAAGTGGAGGTACGGTACAAGAGCCGCTCGGCCTCTGCCAGATCCTCTTCAGCTACCTGTATTTCCTTCATCAAGGTCGATTCGCCGCCTAATACCTGCAGCGTATATTCGATCCCGCCTTTTTTCAACAGACCTTCAACCCGCCTTAAATCAGTATAGTTCACCGTATCATAAAAGCGTGCCATTTATAACACCCCCTTTTTATTGAGAAGCAGACCCGCATTGATGTTTGCCCGGTATCTGCAATTACATAATATCACAAAAGTGGATGTGCGGGTTTATGGCCTTCACACAGCGGATAAAGGTTGTAATGAGGATCGTTGTCGTTTCAGAATTATGGCGTATAATTAACTTGCCGGAAGGGGGAGGTTGTATGCGTATCGTCATGAGTTCAGTCATCGGTTTGTTTATCTGTGCCGCTCTGGTGTTTGCCTCGCGAGAGAAAATCAGGCTGATCGGAATCAATGATCCGATTACGCCGGTGACGGCACATTTCCTTCATCGCAATCTGGAGGAGGCGTCCCGCATGGGGGACCGCCTGGTGTTGATCGAGATGGACACCCCGGGAGGGCTTGATACGGCCATGCGTGAGATCGTCAAGGATGTCATGGCCAGCCCCGTACCGGTTGTGGTGTATGTAGCCCCGTCCGGTGCCCGCGCGGCCTCGGCGGGGGCGATTATCGCCCTTGCTGCCGATGTATGTGCCATGGCTCCCGGCACCAATATCGGCGCGGCCCACCCGGTTTCTCTGGGTGAAAAGAGCGACAAGACTGACAAGACCGTGGAGTCCAAGGTCGTCAATGATGCCGAAGCGTATGCCGAGGGAATAGCCCACAAGCGAGGCCGGGATGAGACGCTGGCGCGGCGGATGGTGCGCGAGAGCATCTCCTTGAGCGCAGACAAGGCCTTGTCCGGCAATGTAGTTGATCTGATCGCCAGGGACCGGAGCGATCTGCTTCGGCAACTGGAAGGGAGACAGATCAGCCGGGATGGCCGGGAAGTGGTATTGCGCCTGGCAGGCGCCGAGGTGGTGACAGCCGGGATGGGGAGGGCGGAGCGGATCCTGAATGCCATCAGCAACCCAAATGTGGCCTATGTGTTGATGATGTTGGGTATGATGGGGCTGTTTTTCGAACTCTCCAATCCCGGGGTAATACTGCCGGGGGTGATCGGCGGAATCTCCCTGATCCTGGCTTTTTTTGCCTTCCAAACCCTGCCGGTTAATTACGCCGGGGTCCTGCTGATCCTGTTGGGAGTGACGCTGTTTATCGCCGAGATCAAGGTCGTGTCACACGGGATGCTGACATTGGGAGGGATAATCGCCATGGTGCTGGGATCGCTGATGTTGTTCGAATCATCTGAGCCATATCTGCACGTTTCCTGGAGCGTAATCCTGGTAACGGTATTGGCCGTATCCGGATTTTTCATTGTTGTCGTGACCAAAGCTCTTTCTGCCCATCGTCGACTGCCGACGACGGGGCGGGAGGGCTTGATCGGGGAGGAGGGAATGGCTGAAAGCGGGATCGCTCCGGAAGGGAAGGTGTTCATTCGCGGCGAGTACTGGGATGCCAGGAGCGACGAGCCGATCAGCGCCGGGAGCCGCGTCACGGTTGAGGCTGTGGAAGGCATGCGGCTCAAGGTACGAAAGGTTTCATAGGTTCGGGACGTCTGGTCCTTCGTTTTTTCACAAACCAAAGGAGGTTTGCCATGTTCGATGTTTTCAACTACCTGCCGTTTATCTTACTGTTCGGCCTTATCG
>JBAQPK010000470.1:0-3231 GCA_049305715.1 Desulfuromonadaceae bacterium
GCGTTGGGGAGTGAACTATATTTATGGTACCTGGTCAGTGATGGGCGGGCTGGAGGCCATTGGTGAAGATATGGCTCAGCCGTACATCAGGAAGGCGGTCATTTGGCTTAAGTCCAAGCAGAATCAGGATGGCGGGTGGGGAGAGGTCTGTGAATCGTATGATGACCGTTCTCTCATGGGGTGCGGTCCCAGTACACCGTCGCAAACCGGCTGGGCGCTTCTTTCGCTCTTTGCCGCCGGAGAGGTGCATTCAATAGCTGCTTCACGTGGTGTAGAATATCTCGTTTCAACCCAGAAACCGGATGGCTCCTGGGATGAGGATGCTTTTACCGGAACGGGGTTCCCCAAATTTTTCATGATAAAATACCATATTTACCGTAATTGCTTCCCATTGACAGCGCTTGGCAGGTATCGTCGGCTGTTGCATGAGAGTGCAAAAAACGTGTCGTAATTCTTTTTATATGAAGACATTTGTTACCGGTGCTACCGGTTTTATCGGTGCCAGTATCGTTCGCGAACTGCTCAAGGATGGGCGGGAAGTGCGGGTGCTGGTGCGTTCGGCTTCGAACCTTTCCAACCTGAAAGGGCTTGATGTTGAGGTCTGGAAGGGAGATCTTCTCGACATTCCCGGTTTGCGGCGGGGTCTTAAAGGGTGTGACGTCCTGTATCATGCGGCGGCGGATTATCGTCTCTGGACGCGCAACCCTGACGACATGTTCCGTACCAATGTGGGGGGCACGACCGCTGTTCTGGAAGCGGCGCTGGAGAGTGCTCTCACACGGGTCGTCTATACCAGCAGTGTCGGTACACTCGGAAATTCCGGAAATGGCGTGCCGGGAACTGAAGATACGGAAGTGTCGCTGGCCGACATGGTCGGGCCGTACAAAAAAAGCAAATTCCTTGCCGAGCGCGAGGCAGAGAGGTTTGTTGCCCGCGGTCTACCTCTGGTAATCGTCAATCCTTCGACCCCGGTGGGGCCGTGGGATATAAAGCCTACCCCCACCGGTAAGATCATTGTCGATTTTCTGAAGCGGAGGATGCCGGCCTATCTGGATACCGGCCTGAATCTGATCGCTGTCGAGGAGTGTGCTCGAGGACATATTCTGGCAGAGCAGAAAGGGCGCCCCGGCCGCAAATACATTCTGGGCAACGCCAATCTTTCATTGTGCACTATTTTCAGAATGCTCCAGGAGATAACCGGAATTCCTGCACCTAAAATACGGCTGCCGTATGCTCCGGTACTGGTGGCCGCCTGGCTCAATGAGGGGATCTCCCGAATAACGGGGCGCGAGCCCTTGATTCCACTGGCGGGGGTTCGGATGGCGGCCCACCATATGTATTTTGATTCAGGGAGGGCGGTCCGGGAACTCGGATTGCCGCAGACACCCGTTACAAAGGCTCTGGAGCGGGCGGTGGAGTGGTTCCGCTCAAACGGCTACATTTAGAAACAGATGAGGTGTCAACAATGTTACTTGAAACCATAAACGCACCGTCTGATCTTAAAAAATTGAAACCGGAGCAACTACCCGAACTTGCGGCAGAAGTACGGCAATTTCTTCTGGAAACGGTTTCTGTCACAGGCGGCCATCTCGGCTCCAATCTCGGAACGGTCGAGCTGTCGATCGCCCTGCACTACTGTTTTGACTCCCCCAATGATAAAATTATCTGGGATGTCGGGCATCAGGCCTATACCCACAAAATTCTCACCGGACGCCGTGACCGCTTTCATACCCAGCGCCAGTACAAGGGTATTTCCGGTTTTCCGAAGCGCTGCGAATCAGAGCATGATGCCTTCGGGGTCGGGCACTCTTCCACCTCCATTTCGGCCGCTCTTGGCATGGCCTCGGCTGCCTGCCTCGACGGAAAGCGAAATCATGCGATCGCAGTGATCGGTGATGGTTCCCTGACCGGCGGTATGGCTTTTGAAGCACTGAATCAGGCGGGACATCTCAAAAAAAACCTGATTGTTATCCTGAACGACAATGAAATGTCGATTTCAAAGAACGTCGGTGCTTTTTCCGCTTTTATTTCCCGCAAAATGACGGGGCGTTACTATCGTGATTTAAAAAAGGAGATGCAGGTATTACTCAAAAATATTCCGGCATTCGGCACCGATATCCTTCATTTTGCCCGTCGCGCGGAAAACTCGCTGAAGGGGTTTCTTACCCCCGGTTCCCTGTTTGAAGCACTCGGGTTTGATTATCTCGGCCCCTTGGACGGCCATGATCTGCGGCAGCTGGTTGAGGTGTTCAATAACATAAATGAACTGGACGGTCCGCTGCTGGTGCATATCATGACAACCAAGGGAAAGGGGTACAAGCCTGCCGAGGAAACCCCGGCCAAATACCATGGTGTCGGCGCTTTTGATGTTGCTACCGGCAAGGGGGGCGTTAATCCGGTGGTCAAATCATATACGGATCTGTTTGGTGAAACTCTGGTTCAGTTGGCGGAAGAAGACCCGAAAATTATTGCCATAACCGCTGCCATGCCTGATGGGACGGGGCTTAATCAATTTGCGCAGCGTTTCCCCGATCGTTTTTTTGATGTTGGCATCGCCGAACAACATGCCATGACCTTTGCGGCAGGCCTTGCCGCAGAAGGCTTCAAACCGGTGGTCGCAATATATTCAACCTTTGTCCAACGTGCGTACGATCAGGTCTTTCATGATATCTGTCTGCAGAAACTGCCGGTAACGATCGCCATGGATCGGGCCGGGCTGGTGGGCGATGACGGCCCGACCCATCATGGCGTCTTTGATCTTTCCTACTTGAGGCACCTTCCCGGAATAACGGTGATGGCTCCAAAAGATGAGAACGAATTGCGCCATATGCTCAAGACGGCCATTTATGCCGATATGCCGATTGCGTTGCGCTACCCGAGAGGGGCCGGGTATGGCGTAGAGCTGGAGAGTGAACTGAAATGCCTGGAAATAGGGAAGGGTGAACAGCTGCTTGATGGTGATGATCTGACGATAGTCGCAATCGGGGCAACGGTCTATCCGGCGCTACAGGCGGCTGCCGCGCTTAAGGAGAAGGGAGTTGCCGCGGGGGTCGTCAACGCCCGCTTTGTAAAACCGCTTGATGCAGAGCTCATTCTGGGCGCCGCCCGCCGGACCGGTAGGATCATGACGGTAGAAGAAAATGCGTTGCAAGGCGGTTTTGGCAGTGCCGTACTGGAACTGCTCTATGACAATGACTTGCAGAATGTAAAAGTCAGGCGCCTTGGCCTTCC
>JBAQPK010000471.1:0-2142 GCA_049305715.1 Desulfuromonadaceae bacterium
TTGATATACGCGTAGGGATCCTGATCGTACCAGGATTCTTTATACGGCAGTTCAGTTGTTTCTCCAACAGTATTGTACCATTCGGGATTTGAGAGAATCCGTGCCAATCGCGATGCAACTGCGAAGATCCCCTTATAGCCGAGATAACTGTCATTCGGCCCATAGATCGGCAGAGACGGCACCCCTTGCTTGACAGCCCATACGTTGCTGTTGCCATGCCCGAGGAAAACATCAGGCTTTAAGCGTCTGAGCAGATTTACCTGTTCAAATGGCTGATTGGCGGCCACGTTGATCGTCACATCGTCACGTCCCTTGAAGTTTTCAAAGACGATTTCTCCAAAAGCATCGTAATGATGGGCACGAATCCCGACAACTTTAAAGCCGAGATCATTTTCCAGCATACATGCCTGAGCCCCGGCCCGGATCTCACCGGTGCTGACAAATGCGGTTTTACCCTTAAAAAACTTGCGGAGCGGTTCAAGAGCCTTATTGAGTTCAGCTTCCTCGGTCGCAATGACCTTGAGCGCTTCTTCACGAAGATCAAAGAAATCTGCAATATCAAGAAGCCAGAGCCGCACGTTGTCCGTGCCGATCGGGATCGTATTAAGGACATAGGGGACGCCGTAGTGTTCTTCCAAATGCTCGACAAAATAATCGTCGTGGGTGGCGCAGATACTGATCGACAGGGCAGCATCCTTGACCTTGACGAACTTCTCCGGCGACGTAAAGCAGGGATAAACATTGGCCTCAAGACCGATAGCGTTCAGGAGACGCACCAGCTCAACCTCGTCCACATACCCCATGGAACCGACGTTCAACAGATTAACCGTACGCTTGGCGCGTTCCTGGTAGGCTTTCTTTGCGGCTTCGTCTTCGAGAATCGGCTTGCGTTCGCTTTCGCTCCCCATCAAGTAACGCAGAATACCGTGATAGACGATGTCATAGGCCGTGGCAACGAAGCGGGTCTTGAACCCTTCACAGTGCAGCGGAATGATACGGGCATTGACACGGTCCTGCAGACGTGTCGCTACATTGTCAATATCGTCCCCGATAATTGCAGGAACGCAGGTATTGCCGATAAAGATGGCGTGGGGACGGAAACGCCGTTCAGCCTCTAATATCGCGTCTTCCAGTTTTTTCTCACCGCCGGCAACGATATCCGTTTCACTCAGATTGGTGGAAAACCAGACCCGCCCGACCGCATCATCATTGCCACGGGCAAG
Source organism: Desulfuromonadaceae bacterium (assembly GCA_049305715.1). Lineage (GTDB taxonomy): Bacteria > Desulfobacterota > Desulfuromonadia > Geobacterales > Pseudopelobacteraceae > JACRCG01. The sequence goes on from JBAQPK010000471.1 coordinate 1,224, forward strand.
CTGGCTCATCTTGGACTGCCCGGCCAGAGCCAGGGAACCGGCGCCACAGCCGACCGGACCGTGATAGATAACAACCGTGTTTGGAATTGAAGCGGCCATGCCCATTGAAAGTGTCAACTGACACCCGGTGGTCTGGGCAAAGGTACGACCGTTGTTGCTGAGACAGCCTTCTTTTTGGCCACAGACAAGATTTTCCAGGTCGCCACCGTAGGCATTACATGGTCTGAGACGAATATCCCGCGTTGGTGGTACTTTCAAATGCAGATAGCTCATGATGTTCCTCCCTTAAGTCCCCTGCCCTCCTGGAGCGAGGGGACTATATGTTAGCGATTGGTAACCAGCACTGAAAAAATATCTTCGATCAGGCTCAAAGCACCGTGAAAACCGGCATACGCACGGTCCAGCACGAGGCGATTTGAAATAGGGTAAGACACGCTCAAATGACCGGCGCCGATACTGTCGGCGAAATCTCTGTCGAGTCTGCTGCCGATGACAAAAGCCGGATTAAATGGTTGATAGTATTTACTACCATCAGGTTTCGGCCAGCGCTCGAAGAGACGGCTGGTGATCTGGCTGGAGTCGGTCTCAAATGCTACTGTTTTGTCAGGATCTGCGAGTTTGCCGTCAAAACGTCGAACAATCGCTGGCTGATCCTCTTCATCAGTCGGATCCGTTATGGCTACAAGCTCCGGAAGCCAACCAAGCTCATGGGTTGCGAAGCTGGCCAGGGCGATAGCATAGGTCGTATCGGCAACGATCACCAGATAACGCTGGAAGTCGAGATCTGCGTAGGAGTCGCCTATCCGGTTGAAAAAATGATAGTAACTATCCTTTTCGCCAGCCAGGATTTTTTCTACTTTATCCTTGTCAAGCGAGAGAAGTTCCGCAACTTCACGGACGAATGCCGCCGTCGATTTTG
>JBAQPK010000472.1:0-3145 GCA_049305715.1 Desulfuromonadaceae bacterium
ATACTGACCGTTCCGGATAGCGGCTGATCCTGCAGCATATTTTCAAGATTGACCAGCTTCCCCTGGCTTCTGCGGATGGCGGACCCGCCGTCCGTCAGTGTCGCTATACCGGCCGAATCGTAACCACGATACTCAAGTTTTTTAAGCCCTTCCAGAATGATCGGGGTCGCCTGCTGTCCACCGATATATCCAACAATGCCGCACATATATTCTCCTCACAGATGGTAATACCTGATGTGTAAAATGTCACATACGATATCATAAACATGCTCTCCGTGGCACGATTTTTTTGGCGGCGAAACGGTTATCGCCACGACCCGACACGCGCTTCCTGATCTCTAATATGTTTGAATTCCTGAAATGATATGCTATTTTGCCGCAGTCACACAGCAACGCCAATCACAAATAACCCGGCTCTTAAATACGTTCGCACGCTCTTTTCCGCCGGGAAAGAACTTCGTTAACGCATATATCCCGGTTATCAGGGTCAGGAAGGTCGTTCAATGGAAAGAAAGTTGCCCACACACACTTCAAAAAACAGTTTTTTGCCGACGCTGCTGCTGCTTGCCGTGACACTGGCTGTTGTCGCGCTCCTCGGTGTAGCCGGCTACGTGTTTTATCTGATGGCAAAACTTCCCCGGGTCGATCGGCTGGCTGACTACAAACCCCCCATCGTCTCCCAGGTCTTTGGAGATGACGGCACGCTGGTCGGCGAATTCTATCTGGAACGGCGCATCGTGGTGCCGGTCAACAAGATGCCGCGTAAACTGATTCAGGCCTTTGTCTCGGCGGAGGATTCCAATTTTTACTCCCATAAGGGGATCGACTATCTGGGGATTGTGCGGGCGGCCTTTAAAAATCTGATTTCGATGAGCAAAAAAGAGGGCGCCTCCACCATCACCCAGCAGGTGACAAAGTCGATGCTGCTGACCCCGGAGAAAAAGTTTTCCCGCAAGATCAAGGAGGCCATCCTCGCCAAGCGTATGGAAGAGAGACTCTCCAAGGACGAGATTCTCTACCTGTACCTGAACCAGATCTATCTCGGAAGTGGTTCATACGGCGTCCAGGCGGCAGCCGAGACCTATTTCGGCAAGAATGTCGAGCAGCTTAACCTGGCAGAAATGTCCATGCTGGCAGGCCTCCCGAAAGCCCCCAACGCCTATTCCCCCATCAAGCATCTTGAAAAAGCCCGTGAACGACAGGCATATGTGCTTGATCGCATGACCGCGGAAGGGTACATAACACCGGTCGAGGCCGACCACGCCAGAAAGACGCCCATTGTCCTGCAGCCGATGAAGAAGGTCAATAACGACCAGTCCGCCTATTTTCTCGAACACCTGCGGATCCAGCTGGAACAGAAATACGGTGAGGACCTGCTCTACAAAGGCGGCCTGAAGATCTACACCACGATGAATGCCGGCATGCAGCGGGCAGCCTATGACAGCCTCCGCAAGGGGCTCAAAGAGGTGGACAAGCGCCAGGGATTTCGGGGGCCGGCTAAATATTTGACTGAAACTGAAGTCGACGCTTTCTGCAGTAAGGTTGAGGATGGAATTGATTCCGTCACTCTTAAAACCGGCGAAACGTATCAGGGTGTCGTCGTCGGATTCAATATCGAAAAAGGTGAAGCGCTGGTCAGGGTCGGGGAACGCAACGGCGTTCTTTCCCGTAAAAACATGGCGTGGGCGGGCAGGGTCGGCATGACCAACCACTACGGCAAGCCTGAAAAGGGGAAAAAGGGGCTGACACTCGGTTCCGTCATCGAAGTATCGGTCGTATCACCGGAGCTTGACAAGGAAGGTGCCCGTTTTGCCCTTGACCAGACACCCGAGGTGCAGGCGGCACTGGTAGCGATTGACCCGCGCAGCGGCGGAGTCAAGGCGATGGTTGGCGGGTATGACTTCAAAAAAAGCCAGTTCAACCGTGCCATGCAGGCCAAGCGCAATGGCGGTTCTGCTTTCAAACCGATAATTTATGCGGCGGCCCTTGACAAGGGGTTGACTCCGGCAACGGTCATCGAAGATGCGCCGGTCGAATACCCGGACGGTGCCGGTGGAGTTTGGAAACCGCAGAACTACGACCATGAATTCCGTGGCCCCGTAACCATGCGTGAGGCGTTGACCTATTCCATCAACATCGTCAGCGTCAAGATCATGGAGCAGATTGGGGCGCAGTACACGGCGGAATACGCAAAGAAGCTGGGGTTCACCTCCCCGATTCCAGCCAACCTGGCCCTGGCGCTGGGTGCAGCCTCTATCTCCCCCTTTGAATTGACCTCCGCATACGCCGTCTTTGCGAACAATGGTGTGCTGACCCCGCAATACTTCATTACCAAAGTCACCGACACCGACGGCACGGTGCTTCAGCAAACGCCCCCCCCCGTCCCGGTACCGGCAATTCCACCCGAGACAGCGTATGTCATAACCAATCTGATGCAGAGCGTCGTCGCCAGCGGCACCGGATATCGCGCCTCCGTCATCGGCCGGCCGGTCGCGGGGAAGACCGGCACAACCAACGGCGCCAAGGATGCCTGGTTTATCGGCTATATCCCGCAACTGGTGACAGGCGTCTGGGTCGGTTACGACCAGGAGCGCTCCTTGGGAAGCGGCGGAACCGGCGGCCAGGCGGCCGCCCCGATCTGGGGAGACTTCATGCAGCGGGCGATCATGTCCCTGCCGACCGAAGACTTTGCGGCTCCGGAAAACGTTTCGTTTGTCCTGATAAATCCGCGCACCGGCAATCTTGCCAGGGAGGGCACTCCGGGGGCGGTCATGGAATGCTTCATAAAGGGAACGGAACCGTCGTCGTACGACTAGCTTTAAAAGCAAAAACAAGGAAAAACCAGCCTCATGGAAGGATGGAGCAACGCAAACGCCCCCGTTGGAAATTCCAACGGGGGCGTTTTCTCGTCTTTGGCTATCTGAACGCATAGCAAACCGCTGAAGGCAAGGACTTTTCGAATAAACCCGGCTTCGTGTCTGCACCCTTATTCACAACGAAGTCTGTTAAATTCACCCACATTGCTTTTCCCCACAACTGAGATCGAAACATCCCTATCATTCTTGCTGTGGTTTGTCTTACCGGTGTCTCTGTTGTTCGCCATTTTGGCTGTGGCAAAGCCTGCTCTTCTTTGTTTTCCTCTGTT
>JBAQPK010000473.1:0-1845 GCA_049305715.1 Desulfuromonadaceae bacterium
ATGATGTCTTCATCCATCTGATGGGAAGTTCGAAGGATAATTTTTAGCCATGAGTTTCTTATGAAAAAGAGGGCTCCATTATCTTTTGCACGTTTCTGGGCGATCATCATCAAGGAATTCGTCCAGATGCGGAGGGACCGGCTTACCTTCGGCATGATCATCGGCATCCCGGTGGTTCAGCTGATGCTCTTCGGCTATGCCATAAACGGCGACCCGAAGCATCTCCCCACCGCGGTGCTGCTGGCCGACAGCAGCCAGCAGGGGCGCTCCCTGCTCTTCGCCCTTAAAAACAGCGATTACTTCCGGTTTGTCCGCGAGGTGCATACCGAGGCGGAGGCGGACGAAGCGCTGGCACGCGCTGAAGTCCAGTTCGTCGTGACGATCCCGGAAAATTTCAGCAGAAACCTGCTGCGCGGGGAGAGGCCCGCGATCCTGGTCGAAGCGGACGCGACCGACCCGTCGGCAACCGGCAACGCCATCGCCTCGCTGCGAACGCTGCTGGAGAGTGCCCTGCAGCACGACCTCAAGGGACCGCTCACGTTTCTGGCGGGGAGCGGCGGTCCGATAAATTTGCGCGTCCATGCCCGTTACAACCCCGACGGAATCTCCCAGTACAATATCGTGCCGGGGTTGATGGGGGTCGTCCTGACGATGACCATGGTCATGATTACCGGCTTGGCCATTACCCGGGAGCGGGAACGGGGCACCATGGAAAACCTCCTCTCCATGCCGACGCGGCCGCTTGAGGTGCTGCTCGGCAAGATCATCCCCTACATTTTGGTCGGCTACATCCAGGTCGGGCTGATCCTCACGGCGGCACGATTCCTGTTCCACGTCCCGATGACCGGCAGCATCCCGCTGCTGCTCCTGACCTCTTTGGCGTTTATCGCCGCGAATCTGGCGATAGGAATCACCTTTTCCACCCTGGCAAAAAACCAGCTCCAGGCCGTACAGATGACCTTTTTCTTCTTCCTCCCGTCAATGCTGCTGTCCGGGTTCATGTTCCCGTTCCGCGGCATGCCGGAGTGGGCGCAGGTCGTCGGCGAAATCCTGCCGCTCACCCATTTTTTGCGAATCATTCGGGGAATTCTCCTGAAGGGCAACGGCTTCGCGGAGGTGGTCCCACAGCTCTGGCAGATCATGCTGTTCGCGGTGGTTGTCCTGACGGTCGGAGTCAAGCGGTACCGGAGAACCCTGGATTAACGAGCCGGGACGTCAGGCCGTGTACACTATTCCCAGCCTCGTGGCCGTTTCCCGGTAGTCCTGTTGCGCTCCCTCACTGAACAGGGCGAAGATGATCCGCTCCAGTTCTGGATACATGCCCGTTGCAGTCCGGGCCGCCGAGAGGGCGACGGTCGCAGCCTCGCGCATCGGATAGCCGTAGACCCCGGCGCTGATGGCGGGAAAAGCGATGCTCTTCAGGCCGTGATGATGCGCCACCTCGAAGCAGCGGCGATAGGCGGACTCCAGCAGTTCCGGCTCTCCCTTGCCGCCGCCGTGCCAGATCGGCCCGACGGTGTGGATGACATGGCGGGCGGGAAGACGGTAGCCGCCGGTAATTTTGGCGTCCCCGGTTTCGCACCCTCCCAGCCCGGCGCACTCCTGCAGCAGCTCCGGTCCGGCGGCCCGGTGGATGGCGCCGTCCACGCCCCCTCCCCCCAGCAGGATATTGTTGGCGGCGTTGACGATGGCATCCACCGCCAGTGTCGTGATGTCTGTCTGAATAATTTCGATGGTTGCCGGCATGGTTCCTCCCTTTTGAAAAGCTTATCCGTTCCGAAACTTCAAAACCAGTTTACGCCGCTTTGAGCAGCTTTCAAGCTCCTTGGGCGACAAAAACAAAAC
>JBAQPK010000474.1:0-5422 GCA_049305715.1 Desulfuromonadaceae bacterium
CCTAGCCCGCATCCTGATCGCCAACGCCCTCTTCATGGGGCGGCAGAAAACATCGGCGCTCACCATCCCCTGGTGTATCTACACCGATCCGGAGATCGCCCATGTCGGGATGTACGAGGCTGATGCCATGGAAAAAGGGATCGAGGTGACAACCCTTACCGTGCCGCTCTCCGACATCGATCGCGCTGTCCTGGATGGTGAAACGGAAGGGTTTGCCCGGGTCCACCTGCGCAGGGGAACGGACAGGATTCTCGGTGCCACGATCGTGGCCCGTCATGCCGGGGAGATGATAGGCGAGTTTTCGCTCGCCATCACCAATGGCCTCGGAATTTCCGCCATCGGTAAAACTGTCCACCCCTATCCGACCCAGGCAGAGGCCATCAAGCGGTTGGCTGACGCCTACAACCGGACGCGACTGACACCGTTTGTGAAGAAGGTGCTGGGCGGATGGATGAAATGGCAGCGGAGATAACCATGAACACGAAAAAAATTGTCATTGTCCTTGCGGGAATTGCTGCCGTAGCGCTCTTCTTCTACTTTGATCTGCAGCGTTTCCTGACTCTTGAGGCGCTCAAGGCCAATCGGCAGGCTCTGCTGGACTACCATGCAACCCATCGGGTAGCCATGGTGGCCGGCTTCATGGCGCTCTATATCGTCCAGACTACCCTGTCACTACCTGGGGCGGCCATCCTGTCGCTGGCGGCCGGGGCGATCTTCGGCTCGATTCTGGGGACCGTCTACGCCAACATTGCCGCCACGATTGGCGCCACCTTAGCTTTCCTGGTGGCTCGCTACCTGCTTCGCGATGCCGTCCTGAACAAATTCGGCGGCAAGCTGGAGGGGATCAATCGTGAGCTGGAAACCCGCGGCTTCAATTATCTGCTGTTTCTGCGGCTGGTGCCGCTGTTCCCGTTCTTTCTGATCAATCTGGCGGCCGGCTTGACCCGCCTGCCGCTGCGCACATTTGTTGTCGGTACCATGGTGGGAATCATCCCGGGTGGCTTCGTCTACGTCAACGCCGGAGCGAGCTTGGCTACCATCGATTCGCTCTCCGGGATCGCCTCACCCCGGGTACTCGGCTCCTTTGCGCTGCTCGGGCTGTTTGCGCTGCTGCCGGTGCTGTACAACAAGTTCAAGGGCAGGAAAAAAACCGAGGTGCCTCAATGAGAGATTTAACTGGTAAGTCTGCGAATGATTTTGCCATTATTGACAGTAATGGCAATCTGCACACCCAGAAAGAGTACAGGGGCAGTTGGCTCTTACTGGTTTTTCATCGGCATCTTGGTTGACTCCCCTGCCGAGCGCATATCACGCAGTTGCGTGATAAGGAAGTTGAACTCGACAGGCTGAATGTGAAAGTGGTTGTGGTTACGTTTGAAAACGACTCACTTGCCCGCTGCTATGCTGAAGATACGGCACTCATGTGGCCACTTTTTATCGACACCACTCGGGGATTGTACAAAAACTATGGAATGCTCACCGCATCTTACTGGGATGTCTGGGGGGTTAAAACATGGCTGATCTATTTCAGAGAGTTGCTGAAGGGCAATAAACCGATGAAGTCTGAAGGCGATATCTACCAGCGAGGTGGCGATGTGCTCATCGACCCGGAAGGGATAGTGCGATTACATCACATTGGCCAAGGCCCGGCTGATCGTCCATCTGTTGAGCAGATTTTAAGTGTTGTCTCCGCTCGCTGAGCAAGAATTCTACAATTAACAACCCTGCGCCCAATTGGCGGAATATAGATACTGAACAATAAAAGAGGTAAATACGGCTCATGGTACCATCTTTCAAAGACCGCCTGCAGGCGGTAAATCCAGAGTACGAAACGTTTGAAAGCCTGCATACGCTGCAGGTCAATCTGGGCAACCTCTGCAACCTGCAGTGCACCCACTGTCATGTCAACGCTTCCCGTCGTGGCACGGAAATTATGGGGACGGATGTTATGGGGCAGATTGCCGGATTTCTTACTCGTCATCCCGATCTTACCCTGGATATAACCGGCGGCTGCCCGGAGATGAATCCGAATTTCCGCTATTTGATAGAGCAGACAAAGGGGCTGGCACCGCGCAGGATGCTGCGCAGTAATCTGGCGATTATGGCCGAGCAGGGGTGGGAATGGCTGCCGGAGTTTTGTCGAGGCCATGGGCTGACCATCATCGGTTCGCTCCCCTGCTATCTGGAAGAAAACGTTGACCAGCAGCGCGGCACCGGTGTGTATCAGAAGAGCATACAGGTGCTGAAACGGCTGAACTCCCTCGGCTATGGAAAAGAAGTGGAGCTTGATCTGGTCTACAATCCGGGGGGGGATTTTGTCCCCGGCAGTCAGCAGGGGTTGGAAGCCGCCTACAAGATGGAACTGTCACTCAGCCATGGGATCGTCTTCAATCATCTATTCACGATCACCAACGCTCCGATCGGTCGCTTCCGGGAACATCTCGAAGCCGCCGGAACGTATGGTGAATATCTGCGCCTGCTGGCCGGCCGCTTCAATCCCGAGACTGCAGGCAATATCATGTGCCGCACTCTTATCAGCGTCGATTGGCAAGGGAAAATTTACAACTGCGATTTCAATCAGGCTCTGGGGATGCCGGTTACGGCGGATGACGGTTCTGGAATAACGATTTCAGAACTGGACGATGCGGGTATGAACGGGAAAAAAATCCACCTTTCCCAGCACTGTTATTGCTGTACCGCTGGTGAAGGTTCCAGCTGTACCGGAGCGCTGATACCCTAGATTCACAGAGGATGGGAACATGTTCAGCCGTCTCAACAGATCAATCCCCAGTTTGATACTGTCATTACATCTGCTCATATGTCCGATGAACGTGCAGGCGAGTGAAATTAAGGTCAGCCATTTCAGCACTGAAGGCCTGGCAGGGTGGGAACCCAAAATCTTCAAGGGGAGTACGGAATATCTGATACATCAGGAAAACGGACGCACCGTAGTAAAGGCGGCCAGTCATGCATCTGCTTCCGGAATGGTAAGGAAGATTCACTTTGAACCCTCAAAATATCGTTATTTACGTTGGTCATGGAAGATTGTCCACACTATCAAGGGGGGGGACGAGAAATTAAAATCTGGTGATGATTACGCCGCTCGTGTCTATGTCATTTTTCCAGGGCGTTTTTTCTGGCAGATGAAAGCGATTAACTATATCTGGGCAAACAGGCTGCCCAAGGGAGAACACGTCCCTAATCCGTTTGCATCGAATGCCAGGATGCTGGCGGTGGAGTCCGGAAACGGGAAGGCCGGACAATGGGTTGATGAGGAGCGCGATCTGCTCGCCGATTATCGGCTCTTGTTCGGAACCGACCCTCAGTCCGCCGATGCCATTGCCATCATGACCGATACCGATAATACCGGCGGCAATGCGGAAGCATGGTATGGGGAAATATTCCTCTCGACGGTGGGTAAGTAGTTGCAGGTGAACAATATACCTCAACGGTTACTGTCGGTCATCATCCCGGCTCTCAATGAAGCTGAAAATCTTCCTTCGCTTTTAGATGATCTCAAAAAGCAACAGAACATATCCCTTGAAATCATAGTCGGTGATGGTGGTTCTTCGGATGAAACACGGTCGGTGGCGGACGCATACGGCGTGCTCTTTGTAAGCGCCGGACGGGGCCGGGGAACGCAGATGAACGCTGCTACGGAGCAGGCATCCGGCGACTATCTTCTTTTTCTGCACGCCGACTCCCGGATAGACAATCCCGATCTTCTCAACAATGCCGTGCGAGTCCTGACCGCAGAATTGTGTGAGCATGATCGGGTTGCCGGACATTTTCGCCTGCGATTCTTGCGCAGTACGAAACGCAATTCGATGGCGTATCGTTATGCCGAGGAGAAGAGCGCCCTCAATCGTGCCAACACCACGAACGGAGATCAGGGATTGCTGCTCACGAAGGGATTTTTCAGGGATCTTGGATGCTTTGATGAAAGCCTGCCGTTTCTGGAAGATCAGCGCATTGCCGAAAAAATCAGGTCTTATGGGAGATGGGTTACTCTCCCTGGGCATCTCAATACATCGGCGCGCCGCTTTGAGACGGAGGGTTTCCATCGCCGCTACATCCTGATGAGCATGATGATGGGATTGCACAGCATCGGTGTGGATGAGTTCTTCACCCGTGCGCCGGGGGTGTACCAAATTCAGCAGGATACCGGCAAGCTGTCCCTGTCGCCGTTTTTCAGCCTCATCCGGCACATGATGTGTGATGACTGGGGTTTCCGGGGCTCAATCCGGATCTTCTATCTTCTTGGACGATATATCCGGCAGAACTCCTGGCAGATGTTCTTCTTTTTCGATGTTTGGTTGCGGCCGCTGCTTGGGGCCGGCCGGTATCCCTTCTTGAGCTTTCATGACCGGATCTTCGCCCCGTGTGCAAACTTCACGGCATTAAATGCACTTGCCGGGGTGATCTGTTTCGTCTGGTTCATGGGGGTACTGGCACCCTTCTTCTGGCTAGCAGACCTTGGGAAAGCGCGGCGTTGACCGGATTTTACAGTCCGCTCCAAGGCAACAATACACACAGATTCGTCAGCATGCTATCCGGTTTCATGTCGAACAGGTACATGTGTGGCGACCCGCTTGTAGCAGATCGCGTGCTGAACCGCCGTTTAAGCGGCAGCGAGTATATGCAATAGTACGGTGTCCGATTTTATTTTCCTTTCCCATCATTTTTATTTTGACAGGTTCGAATTGTTTATGATAGAAAGCGAGTCCCTTTTGAGACAGCAGATTTGTCTGGCGGGGTGCTCTTTTGAAAAAAGTCGGTTTGCAAAAAAGATTGTCACTGCGGAAAAAAGTTGTTGACAGTCGAAACCGATTTGAGTATGTTGTCCGTCTGGTTGCAACGCAGGATTTTGTTGCGGCGCTGGTCTTTGAAAACCGAATAGCAGGAATTAAAGTGAATTGTGAGAAGTGCCAGAAGTAAATTTTTGAGAACAAGTTATCGAACTTTCATTATAAACTGGAGAGTTTGATCCTGGCTCAGAACGAACGCTGGCGGCGTGCCTAACACATGCAAGTCGAACGGAATTGAGGTGCTTGCACTTCAATTTAGTGGCGCACGGGTGAGTAACGCGTAGATAATCTGCCTGATGATCTGGGATAACACTTCGAAAGAGGTGCTAATACCGGATAAGCCCACGGAGTCTTTGGACTCTGCGGGAAAAGGGGGGGACCTTCGGGCCTTCTGTCATCAGATGAGTCTGCGTACCATTAGCTAGTTGGTAGGGTAATGGCCTACCAAGGCTACGATGGTTAGCTGGTCTGAGAGGATGATCAGCCACACTGGAACTGAGACACGGTCCAGACTCCTACGGGAGGCAGCAGTGGGGAATTTTGCGCAATGGGCGAAAGCCTGACGCAGCAACGCCGCGTGAGTGATGAAGGCTTTCGGGTCGTAAAGCTCTGTC
>JBAQPK010000475.1:0-2141 GCA_049305715.1 Desulfuromonadaceae bacterium
GTTAACCATGGAAGGAGATATGCAGGCTATGGAATGGATTGATACGGAAGTTCAGCTGCCACGGGAATGCCAGAGAGTTTTGCTTTACACGCCATATCCGGTGTTCGGAGATGACTATACGTGTGTCGGTAATCTGGAGAGCATCTCAGCCTGCACGACAAGAGTAGGAAAAAAACCTGTCCGTATTTTTACGCACTGGATGCCGCTGCCGGAAAAACCTCACACCGATAGAAAAGGAGCCACACCATGAACGGGAAGAAATTTTATCAGCATCTGTATTTCCAGGTATTGACCGCGATCAGTATCGGAATCTGTCTCGGACATTTCTACCCCGAGACCGGCGCAGCGATGAAGCCGTTGGGTGACGGATTCATCAAGCTGATCAAGATGATCATCACGCCGGTCATATTCTGTACCGTGGTAACCGGAATCGCCGGCATGGAGGATATGAAGAAGGTCGGCAGGGTCGGCGCCAAGGCGCTGCTCTACTTCGAGATCGTCTCGACAGTGGCTCTCGCGATCGGCCTGCTGGTGGTCAGTATTATTCAGCCCGGTGTCGGGATGAATGCCGACGTCAGCAAGCTTGACACCAAGGCGCTGACGGCTTTCACATCAAAGGCGCAGTCGCACAGCACCGTTGACTTCCTGATGAATATCATTCCCAACAGCGTGGTAGACGCCTTTGCCAAGGGCGATATCCTCCAGGTGCTGCTCTTTGCGATCCTGTTCGGCTTTGCCCTTTCGATGCTCGGCGATCGCGGCAAAGTGGTGTTCAAGTTTATCGACGAAGTATCCCACGTACTGTTCGGTATCGTCGGCGTCATCATGAAGGCTGCTCCCATCGGCGCCTTCGGCGCGATGGCCTTTACCATCGGCAAATTCGGGCTCGGCTCCCTGACCAAACTCGGCATGCTGATGGGAAGTTTCTATCTGACCTGCCTGTTGTTCGTCTTCATCGTTCTGGGCGCCATCGCTAAAATGTGCGGCTTCAGCATCTTCAAATTCATCAGGTACATCAAGGAAGAGCTGCTGATCGTGCTGGGAACATCATCCTCCGAATCGGTCCTGCCGCGCATGATGGCCAAACTGGAAAACCTCGGCTGCACCAAGTCGGTGGTCGGTCTCGTCATCCCGACCGGCTATTCCTTCAATCTGGACGGCACCTCCATTTACCTGACGATGGCGGCGGTCTTCGTGGCGCAGGCCACCAATACACCGCTGACCTGGACCCAGACCTTCACGATCCTGGGGGTTCTGCTGCTGACCTCGAAGGGGGCCGCCGGCGTTACCGGCAGCGGCTTCATCACGCTGGCGGCGACCTTTGCCGCCATTCCCACCATTCCGGTGGCCGGCCTGGCCCTGATTCTCGGCATCGACCGTTTCATGTCCGAGGCCCGCGCCCTGACCAACCTGGTCGGCAATGGCGTCGCAACGGTCGTAATTTCCCGCTGGGAGAATGAGCTCGATATGGCCAGAATGGACCTGATCCTGAACAACGAAACCGACCTTGAGGCGGAAGAACCCGAGCTTGTACTGGATACCGAGCCTGCTTGCGCGGAGTAATCCCGGTCAAGCCTGATGGAGAGAACAGATGCCGAACAATCATAAAGACAATCCACGCTACAACGTTGTGTCGCTGAGGGTCACCGATGAAGAAAAAGCAGTTCTCGACGAGGTCACGCGGCGTACCCGGAAAAGCCTCTCAAAGGTGATGCGGGAGGCCATTCTGCTCTACTCGCGCGACGTGACGCTTTTTTCAACATCCACCGGATATTCGACCTGAGACAGCAGCAATCTGACCTGTTCGAGTAAAATAATGCATGAAGAGCCGGGGGGAAAGACCTCCGGCTCTTCTTTTGTTGGTGCCATGGCGAAGAGAATATGAAAAAGGTTGACACTGTCAATTCGAAAGCGGTAAAAAGGAATGAACGGTCATTCCTGATCATAAGGTGTTTGCATGTCAAAGCTGGAAAAAAGAGATGAAATAGTTCGTGCAGCGCTGGAGCTTATTGCGGAAAATGGCTTCCACGGCGCCCCCATGGCAATGATCGCGGAAAAGGCCGGGGTAGGAGCAGGAACGATTTACCGCTACTTCGAAAACAAGGACGTGCTGATTAACGAACTGTACCGGGGACTTGAGG
>JBAQPK010000476.1:0-10970 GCA_049305715.1 Desulfuromonadaceae bacterium
CAACCGAATATACCCCCCGCGGCGACCAGCCCCAGGCTATTGAAGAGCTGGTGGCTGGCATAGAGCGCGGCGACCGCCACCAGACCCTGCTGGGGGTTACCGGCTCCGGCAAGACGTTCACGGTCGCCAATGTCATCGCCCGGACCTCCCGGCCGTCGTTGGTGCTGGCGCCCAACAAGACCCTGGCGGCCCAGCTGTACGGTGAGTTCAAGGAGCTTTTCCCGGATAATGCCGTGGAGTATTTTGTTTCCTACTACGATTACTACCAGCCCGAAGCCTACATCCCGACCAGCGACACCTTCATTGAAAAAGATTCCGCCATCAACGACGAAATCGACAAGATGCGCCATTCGGCGACCCGCAGCCTGCTGACGCGGCGCGATGTCATCATCGTGGCGTCGGTATCCTGCATCTACGGCATCGGTTCCCCCCAGGCGTATCAGGCCATGCATATCTTCTTTCATCAGGGTGATGATGTCGGCCGTGACACGCTGCTCGGGAAACTGATCGAGATTCAGTACGAACGCAACGACATGGATTTCCACCGCGGCACCTTCAGGGTGCGGGGGGATGTGATCGAAATTTTCCCCGCCTATGACAGCGAGCGGGCGCTCCGGATTGAATTCTTCGGTGACGAGGTGGAGGCGATCAGTGAAATCGATCCGCTGCGCGGCGTCGTGCTGCAAAAACTTGCCAAGTGTTCCATCTACCCCGCTTCCCATTATGTCTCCACCCGGGAAACACTGGAGCGGGCGGTGGAGCAGATCCGGGGCGATCTGGGCGAGCGGATCAGATACTTTCGCGGGCAGAACATGCTGCTTGAGGAACAGCGTATCGAGCAGCGCACACTCTATGACTTGGAGATGATGGAGGAGATGGGGTTCTGCCACGGCATCGAAAACTATTCGCGCTACTTCGACGGCCGATTACCGGGTGAGGCCCCCTATACCCTGATCGATTACTTTCCGGATGACTTCGTGCTGTTTGTTGACGAGTCGCATATCACCATCCCCCAGACCGGCGCCATGTACCGGGGCGACCGCTCGCGCAAGGAAACGCTGGTCAACTACGGTTTCCGCCTGCCGGCGGCGCTCGATAACCGGCCGCTCAATTTTCAGGAATTTCAGGCCCGCATCCGCCAGGCGGTCTATGTCTCGGCGACCCCTGCCGATTATGAGCTGGAGGCGAGCGGAGGCGTCTTTGTCGAGCAGGTCATCCGCCCGACCGGTCTGGTCGATCCGGTCATCGAGGTGCGGCCGGTATCGGCATCCCCTCTCCCTGGCCCTTTCCCTGAGGACCCTCTGGGGCCTAAAGGAGAGGGAATGAAAGACACCCTCGCCCTCAGGGAGAGGGTGGCCGAAGGCCGGGTGAGGGGAAGCGGCTTCGGTCAGGTGGACGACCTTCTCCATGAAGTCCGCGAGACAGTTGCTCGCGGCGAGCGGGTGCTGATAACGACCCTGACCAAGCGGATGGCCGAGGAGCTGACCAACTATTACCGTGAGCTGGGGGTGCGGATAAAATATCTTCACTCGGATATCGTCACCATCGAGCGGATGCAGATTCTTCGAGACCTGCGCATGGGGGAATTCGACGTACTGGTCGGGATCAACCTGCTGCGGGAGGGGCTTGATCTGCCGGAGGTTTCTCTGGTCGCCATTCTCGATGCCGACAAGGAGGGGTTTCTCCGTTCCCAGCGGTCATTGATCCAGACCTGCGGCCGTGCCGCCCGTAATATCAACGGCAGGGTGCTGATGTACGGTGACAGCGTGACCCGCTCCATGCAGGCCTGCATAGATGAAACCGGGCGCCGCCGGGTCAAGCAGCTGGAGTACAACGAAGAGCACGGCATCACGCCCGAAACGGTCAAAAAGGGGCTGCGCAGCATTCTGGAATCTATCGAGGAGAAGGATTATGTGACGGTTCCGGGAGTTGCCGAAGCGGGTGAGGAGTATATCGCGCCGAAAGAGATTCCGAAGCTGGTAAAAAAACTCCGCAAGGAGATGCTGGCGGCGGCGAAGGAACTGAATTTCGAGAAGGCGGCCGCTCTGCGCGACCGGGTGAAAAAGCTGGAAGAGATGGAGCTGGCGCTGCGGTGAAACCGCTGACGCCGGCATATCTGACGGATATGGTCAGCACGGACGGGACGCTTTCACCCCGGGTCATTGCCGCCTTTCGGACGGAGGTTTATGGGTATTATCATGACAACCCCCGCCCGATGGCGTGGCGTGAAACCGGTGACCCATACCATATACTGGTGTCGGAAGTCATGCTGCAGCAGACACAGGTGGAGCGGGTAAGGGGCAAATACAGCGAATTTCTGGCCGCATTTCCGACCGTTCATGCGTTGGCCGCCGCACCGTTGGCCGATGTGCTGCAGGTCTGGCAGGGTTTGGGATACAATCGCCGGGCGGTGTATCTGAAGCGCTGCTCAGAAGAGATCGTTATTCACCATGCCGGACAATTTCCCCGCACAATCGACCTGCTGCAAGCGCTCCCCGGTATTGGGCCCTACACTGCCCGTGCCGTGGCGGCATTTGCCTATGGTGTGGCGGAGCCGATGATTGAAACCAACATCCGTACGCTTTATATCCACTTCTTCTTCCTTGGCCGTGACAAGGTCCGCGACAGCGAGATTGTGCCGTTGGTCGCAGCAACCCTTGATCGGGATAACCCGCGGCAATGGTATTATGCCCTGATGGATTACGGGGTCATGCTCAAGCAGACCCTCCCCAATCCGGGGCGTCGCAGCCGGCATCACACACAGCAGAGCCGCTTCGAGGGTTCCAATCGTCAGCTCCGCAGCAGGCTGCTGCGGGAAATAATGGCGAAGCCGGGAATAACACCGGAGAAGCTGCTGGCGATACTGGCCGCGGAGCAGGAAACGGTGGAACGGAATCTTGAGGCGCTGCAGCGGGAGGGTTTTCTGGTGAAACGGGGGAGCGGTTACAGCGTGGCGGGTGAAAAAAAGCGGGGGTAACGCACCAGCGTTACCCCCGCTTCCAATCAATATCTGAGCTCAGAAGCTTATTTTTTGTGGCAATCTTTGCAGGATGTTGGTCCTTTTTTCATTTCAGTGTGGCATCCCTTGCAGGTTTTGTGAGCCCATTCTTTGTTCTTTTCTGCAATTTTACCAGGTGCGCCCGTGTGGCACTTCTTGCAGTCTTTCAGCTGGTCCTGATGATTTTTGTGATTGAATGTTACTTTGCCCATGGAGGCCGGCAACTCGATTACGTCTGCTGCGAAGGCTGCCCCGGCAAAAGCGGTGATGGCAAGCATGGCTACTACGGCGCTGATCTTTTTCATCTGTTTTCTCCCTTGTTTGGTTTTTACTGCGTCAAGACGCAGAACTGATCTAATACCTGCACTATATCTGTGCCAATCATTTAGCATATCGAGTGCCAAACTGCAAGATCAAATGCAACCATCCAAATTCATTGGATAATGTTTTTTGTGAAGTCAAAACGGGCAGCAGTTTATACCGCAATTGAGGCAGAGGAGATATTTTTTGGAGTATTTTCCGGCCTGAAAGAGCTTGCCATGCAGCCCATCTATTAGTAAGTTATACTTTCCGCGGTATCCTGCGGAGAATTAATTCCGGTAACGCACGTATCCTGTTCAGCAGGGCTGAGTAACGTTCGACAGCAGACAATCCACACAGGAGGGACACACCGTATATGCACATTGTTAAGAATAGAAAAGGATTTACACTGATCGAAATCATGGTCGTGATCGTCATACTGGCGCTGTTGGCAGCACTGGTCGGCCCGAAGTTGATGGGGAGAACTGACGATGCCAAGATTACCGATGCACGGGTACAGATCAAAAACATCGAGACCGCTCTCAAGCTGTACAAACTTGATAACGGCGGCTATCCGTCCACGGAGCAGGGGCTGGATGCGCTGATTACAAAGCCGGCCGTGGGCGTTATACCAAAAGGGTATAAGGATGGCGGCTATCTGGAGAGCAAGAAAATTCCCAAGGATCCGTGGGGCAATGACTATCTGTACATCTCCCCCGGCGAACATGGCGACTACGACCTCTTTTCCCATGGTTTTGACGGCGCCAAGGGGGGCGAAGGGAAAAATACCGACATCACCAGCTGGGATACGAAGTAGGAAAATATATTTCACAATATAGTTGATATTTTGTGAATCTGCGCTATAGTCTAAGCCCCTAAGCTATTATTTTCATTATGAATAAATGTTTTTAGCGCCTGTAAAGCAGGCGCAGTTATCTTGATAGAGGAGGCGGTACGATGGCGCAGAAGTTTGTGTATTTCTTTGGGAATGGCCAGGCTGAAGGTCGGGCTGATATGAAAAATCTGTTGGGGGGCAAGGGAGCCAATCTGGCGGAAATGACCAGTATCGGTCTTCCGGTACCCCCCGGCTTCACCCTTAGTACGGAAGTATGTACCGAATTTTACAAGAACGACAGCAATTATCCGTCTTCGCTGGCTGCCGAAGTAGCCGTTCACCTTTCACAGGTCGAAGCTCTGATGGGTCGCACCTTCGGCGATCCGAAAAATCCCCTGCTGGTTTCAGTCCGTTCCGGTGCCCGCGCTTCCATGCCGGGCATGATGGACACCGTCCTCAACCTTGGCCTCAACGATATCACCGTACAGGGGATCATTGCCCAGAGTGGCGACGAACGCTTCGCCTATGATGCATACCGGCGTTTTGTCCAGATGTATTCGGATGTTGTCATGGGGATGGACAAGCACTCCCTTGAACAGCTGCTGGAACATAAAAAGGAAGAGCGGGGCGTTCACCTCGACACCGAACTGAGTGCCGCCGACTGGAAAGATCTGGTAGCCGCCTTCAAGGCGAAGATCAGGGAAGAGCTCGGCGTCGCGTTTCCCGAAGACCCCATGGACCAACTCTGGGGGGCGATCGGCGCCGTGTTCGGCTCGTGGATGAATCCACGTGCCATTACCTACCGCCGCCTGAACAACATCCCCGCGGAATGGGGCACCGCCGTCAATGTCCAGTCGATGGTGTATGGCAACATGGGCGATGACTGCGCAACCGGTGTGGCCTTTACCCGCGACCCCTCCACAGGTGAAAATTATTTCTACGGCGAATATCTGGTCAACGCCCAGGGGGAAGATGTCGTAGCCGGCATCCGCACTCCGCAGCCGATCAACCGCGCCAAAGCCACTACGCTGCCGCCGATGGAAGAGGTAATGCCGGAATGCTACCGGCAGCTGGTCTCGATCCGTTCAATCCTCGAAAAACATTACAAGGATATGCAGGACATCGAGTTTACCATCGAAAAAGGGAAGCTCTTCATGCTGCAGACCCGCAACGGCAAGCGCACCGCACCGGCCGCCATCAAGATCGCGGTTGACATGGTTGCCGAGGGGCTGATCGATGAAAGAACCGCCGTTAAGCGCGTTGCTCCTGAACAGCTGGATCAGCTGCTGCACCCGTCCCTCGACCCGAAAGCGGTCAAGAATATCATCGCCAAGGGGTTGCCGGCATCACCGGGCGCCGTGTCCGGCCTGGTCGTCTTCACCGCCGATGAAGCCGAGTCGGAGGCGAAGGTCGGCCGCAAGGTGATCCTGGTGCGGGTCGAAACCTCTCCTGAAGATATCCACGGCATGCACGCCGCCCAGGGGATCCTGACCGCCCGGGGCGGCATGACGTCCCACGCGGCGGTCGTTGCCCGCGGCATGGGCAAGTGCTGCGTCGCCGGCTGCGGCGACATCAAGGTGGATTATGCCAACCAGTGCTTCACCGCCAGAAACGGCGTTGTCGTCAAAAAAGGCGACATGATCACCCTTGACGGCACAGATGGTCAGGTCATGCTGGGCGCCGTACCCACCGTAACGGCCCAATTAACAGGTGATTACAAGACCCTGATGGGGTGGGTGGACGGAATCCGCCGGTTGAAGGTGCGCACCAATGCCGATACGCCCCACGATGCCAGGGTGGCACGGGAGTTCGGCGCCGAAGGGATCGGGCTCTGCCGTACGGAGCACATGTTCTTTGACGCCGAGCGAATCGCTGCCGTGCGCGAGATGATCCTCTCCGATGATGTCGAGGGGCGCGAGCTCGCCCTGGCCAAGATCCTGCCGATGCAAAAGGGCGACTTCATCGGTCTGTTCCGCGAGATGAAGGGGCTGCCGGTGACGATCCGGCTGCTCGACCCGCCGCTGCATGAGTTCCTGCCCCAGGAGGAGAAGGATATCGAGGAGCTGTGCAGGACGATGAAGGTGCCGGTCAGCGCCCTCAAGCACAAGATCGAATCGCTGCACGAGTTCAACCCGATGTTGGGTCATCGCGGCTGCCGTCTGGGTATTACGTACCCTGAAATCTACAACATGCAGGTCACGGCGATCATGGAAGCGGTCTGCGAGCTGGTCAAGAACGAAGGCTTCAGCATCGTTCCGGAGATCATGATTCCGCTGATTGCGACAGCAAGGGAGCTGTCGGTTCTCAAGCAGAATGCCGTGGCCATCTGCGATGAAATCATCACCCGGTACGGCGTCAAGGTCGAGTACCTGATCGGTACGATGATCGAACTGCCGCGCGCCGCCCTGACCGCGGACGAAATCGCGGTCGAGGCAGAATTCTTCTCGTTCGGCACGAACGACCTGACCCAGACGACCTTCGGTCTGTCGCGCGACGATGCCGGCAAGTTCCTCCCTTTTTATGTGGATAACGGCATCCTGCCCGAAGACCCCTTCGTGTCGCTCGATCAGAACGGCGTCGGCAAGCTTGTCAAGATGGCCTGCGAGCTGGGGCGCGCTGCCCGGCCGGGTATCAAGCTCGGCATCTGCGGCGAGCATGGCGGCGATCCGTCATCGGTTATCTTCTGCCACAACGCCGGGCTGGATTATGTTTCCTGCTCACCCTTCCGGGTGCCGATCGCCCGGCTGGCGGCTGCCCACGCGGTGCTGGACGGCAAATAGCGTAGAGACACGCGCCGTCCGTTAGTATGGAAAAAGTCCGTTCATCCACTGTCAGGGCAGGGATGAACGGACTTTTTTTGTGGAGTCGGCTGGGATCTGGGCGATAAGCAACTACGAAACTACGATCGCTTGATTATCATCAGCGACAAATAATCCGGGGAATGGGCGGCTATCTCGCCGAAATCGGTCAGCACCTTCTGGCGGGGGGAACCGACCCGCTCGACAAAAACGGTGCTCTGCTCCCTTCCGCTTGCGCGGAGAAGCTCCACAATCTCTGAATAAAGCGGCTTTACCTTCAGCAGCACGACCGTCTCGCAGGTTTCCAGAGCGGCCTTGATCTGCTCTATTCCGGCGGTGGCCGGTATCACCACCATTTTTTCATCCCCCTCCACCAGCGGAAGGGCCGCTTCTGAAGCCGCGGCATTGAGGCTCGTTATGCCGGGGACGATCTCGATCGGAAGCTGTGGCCACTGTTCGCGCAGGATGCGCAGCAGATAGATGAAGGTCGAATAAAACAGCGGGTCGCCGATCGTGATGAAGGCGACGGACCGCCCCGCCTCCGCATGGGCGGCGATCAGGGCAGCCGCCTCCTGCCAGGCCGGGATCAGACGAGCCCGGTCGGAGGTCATCGGAAACTGGTGAACGATGATCTCCTGGCGACCCTCGTCGATGAATTCACCGATTATCCCCAGCGCCACGCTCGCTTCCCCCGGATTGGATACCGGAGCCAGAATTACATCGGCACTCCTCAGGATCCGTTCGGCCTTGCGGGTCACCAGTTCGGGATCGCCCGGGCCGACTCCGACAGCATAAATGGTTGCCACTATTCGCCCCCCTTCCGGGCAGATATCACATAGACCGGGTTCTGGGCTTCAAACATCTTGTATTCGGTCAAATTGCGGGTCTTGGCTACATTGATGCAGGTCGCTTCAACGGTAAAACCATGGTCTTCAAGAAATTCCACCGCCCTGGTGAGAGTGTCGAGAGTCACGGCATTGATAACCACGACCCCTTCCGGTCTCAGGCGCAGAGAGATTATGTCGATGATCTCGTCCAGTTTGCCGCCGGCTCCGCCGATGAAGACTCGATCCGGATCGGGCAGGTCATCCAGCCCGTCCGGAGCATAGGCTTCGATCAACTTGATATTCCGCGCGCAGAACTTCTTCAGGTTTTCGTTGATAAAGCCGATGCACTGCTGGTTCTTTTCCACCGCAAAAATCTTCCCGTCCGGCATCAGGTTGGAGGCTTCAATCGAAACGGAACAGCTTCCGGCGCCGATGTCCCAGAGCACCAGATCATCCTGGAGTTGAAGTTTGGCCAGCGTAACGGCCCGCACTTCCACTTTGGTAATCAGCTTCTTTGAGGTGTGGAATTCGTCGTCATCGATACCGATCAGCGGATAGTGGACGAGATTCGGCTCGTAGGTCCGGATCAGAATCAGGATATTCAACTCTGAGGCAGTAATATCCAGCAGTCCGCGTACGGTCGTTTTGGTGAATTTTTCGCTCGGCATCCCCAGATCTTCGCAGAGCCATGCCTCATACCCTTCGGCGCCCCGTTCGACCAGTTCCGCGGCGATCGCGGCAGGGGTGTTGGTCTTGTCGGTCAGGACGCAGGCCTTTTCTGCGGCGATGATCTTGTCTACCGCCTGGTGCATGCCGCGTCCGTGCGCCGAAACAAAAATGCCGTCGTCCCACGGCTCCTTGATCCGGGCGAAAGCGTACTGCATGCTGGTTACGTTGGGGAAAATCTCGATCCGCTCCTTGGGAAGATTGCGGAGCAGGAAACGGGAAATGCCGAAAAAAGTCGGATCGCCCGAGGCGAGCAGGACGACTTTCTTATCGGTTTTTTTAAGAAAATCGATAAGTTCCGGAAGGTCGCCCAGCTCCCTTTTATCCCCGGAAAAATCGGTAAAAATTGCCAGGTGCCGCTGATGGCCGATCAAGACATCGGCCGTGCCGATAATCTCCAGCGCCCTGGCCGGAAAGCCGTCCCAGCCGGTAAAGCCTGCTCCTATCAGATAGATCGTTTGCTCTGCCATGGTGTGTGCCCCGTCCCGGAAGTCTGAATAATTTCCAGCGAACTATAGCATTCGCCCGCCCAAAAATCACCAGTCTTTATTTTGCAAATAAATAAAAAAACGGGCCGGGAAAAATCCCGGCCCGCATTTCGTGGCGCAGTAGTGCGGTACTAATTCTTGCCCGAACGCTTGCGGCGGGTCGGGTCGAGCTCTTTCTTGCGCAGACGGATCGAAAGCGGTGTGACCTCAACCAGTTCGTCATCCTCGATGAATTCCAGGGCCTGTTCGAGCGTCATCAGCTTCGGCGGGGTCAGCTTGATGGCGTCGTCGGTGCCGGAGGCGCGCACGTTGGTCAGCTTCTTCCCCTTGCAGGGGTTGATCTCAAGATCGTTGTCCTTGTTGTTCTGGCCGATGATCATCCCGCCGTAGACTTCGACTCCCGCTCCGATGAACAGGGTGCCTCGCGGCTGCAGGGCGTCAAGCGAGTAGGCGGTGGTTTCGCCATGGTCCATGGCAATCAGGGCGCCGTTCTTACGGCCGGGGATGTCACCCTTGTAGGGAGCATATTCGTGGAAAGTATGGGTCATAACGGCGGTGCCGCGGGTATCGGTCAGTACCTCGCCGCGCAGGCCGATCAGGCCGCGAGCCGGTATGATGAATTCGAGACGCACCATCTCGCCCATCGGCGCCATCGCGACCATCTCACCCTTGCGAGGTCCCATCTTCTCGATGATGGCACCCTGGAACTCGGAGGCGACGTCCACCACCAGGTATTCCATCGGCTCCATTTTGACGCCGTCCTTGATCCGGACGATGACCTCGGGTTTGGAAACTGCCAGTTCGAACCCTTCACGGCGCATGGTTTCGATCAGGATCGAGAGATGCAGTTCACCGCGGCCGGAAACCATGAAGGTGTCGGCACTATCGGTGTCCTCCACTCTCAGGGAAACATTGGTGCGGAGTTCCTTGGTAAGGCGCTCCCTGATGTTGCGTGAGGTGACCCATTTGCCTTCACGGCCGGCAAAAGGGGAGGTGTTGACGATGAAGTTCATCGACAGGGTCGGTTCGTCGATGGAGACATAGGGGACTGCGATCGGATTCTCTGCCGAAGCCAGCGTCTCACCGATGCTGACTTCCTCAAAACCGGCGACGGTAACGATATCGCCCGTTCCGGCCTCTTCGATATCGACCTGCTTCAGTCCTTCGTAGCCAAGCAGCTTGGTGATTCGGCTTTTTATAATTGTTCCGTCCGCCTTGATCATCGCAACCGTCTCGCCGGCGCGGACCTTGCCGTTAAAGATACGGCCGGTTGCCATGCGGCCGATGTAGTCGTTGTAATCGATGTTGGCGATCAGCATCTGGAATGGTGCAGTGGCATCTCCCTTGGGAGGACGGACGTTGGCCTCCACCACGGCGAAAAGCGGTTCCATGCTGTTTGATTCGGCGTTGATATCCAGCTTGGCGTAGCCCATCTTGGCGCTGGTATAGACTACCGGGAAATCGAGCTGATCGTCGGATGCATTCAGTTCACAGAAGAGATCGAATACCATGTTGAGCACTTCGTCCGGACGGCTGCCGGGGCGGTCGATCTTGTTGATGACAACGATCGGTTTCAGGTTCAGGTCGAGCGATTTTTTCAGGACGAAGCGGGTCTGCGGCATGGGGCCGTCCAGCGCGTCCACCAGCAGCAGCACGGAGTCGACCATTTTGAGCACGCGCTCCACCTCGCCGCCGAAGTCGGCGTGGCCGGGGGTGTCAACGATGTTGATCTTGTAGGGGCCGTGGTGGATCGAAAGGCTCTTGGCCAGAATGGTGATGCCGCGTTCTTTTTCCAGGTCGTTCGAGTCCATGACCCGCTCGGTGATTGCTTCATTGGCGCGGTACACACCGGCATGTTTAAGCATGGCGTCAACCAGGGTGGTCTTGCCGTGATCGACGTGGGCGATGATCGCGATGTTGCGAAGGTGCATGCGGGGCCTTTGGGGAGAGTGCGGCAGCGGCAGCTGTTGCACGGGTACGCGGCGAAAGCCATTGCTG
>JBAQPK010000477.1:0-1850 GCA_049305715.1 Desulfuromonadaceae bacterium
CATCATAATTGCTACGGGTGGTTTTGCGGCGAGATCGAGGGAGTTGTCCTCTCCCCCCCCCATAACGGCAACCAGTTCGTCATGGACGATCCTGATAACCTGCTGGCCGGGCGACAGGCTCGTCAGAACCTCGGTGCCAACAGCCTTGCTCCGGACGTTTTCTACAAAATCCTTGACAACCTTGAAGTTAACATCGGCTTCAAGGAGAGCGAGGCGAACCTCACGTAAAGCCTCCTTGATATTCTCCTCAGTCATTACACCCTGACCGCGGAGTTTCTTGAAAACTGATTCCAGTTTGTCGGATAAGCTGTCAAACATCGTAGGTTTGCTGCCCCGGTACAGAGTTATTCCAAAAGGGGGTCACTATAAAGGTGTCCACCCATGCTGTCAAGAACTATTTGTTTTTAAAGCCGTATTACGCCTCGTGCCGAGCGGGTTTTTTCATGCAGAGGCCAAACTCAACGCGATGTAACACCAGCTGTGCATTTAATCTGTTTCCCGTTTGTCAGTCTCTGCTTTCATTGCACCAGACTGGTTCATAGATGGAGTCGCTTACTTTTCGATAGATACAGTCCGGCAAAAGTTTTTCGGAACTGAGTGCCTGCAGTACGTTGTCGTTAAGTTCACTGGCATAACGAATCGCCAACCCACAGTCAGTGGAAAGTGCCCGGGGGGCGGGGATGAGCATAATCTCCAATTCACGTTTCTTAAGAATATATTCAGCTTTCATGACTCGATGTGCCGAGTTGAAAACCGCTAAGAGTTTGTCATTGTGAATCACCGTATGCATCTCCCGATATTTGAGATCACTTCCCGATCTCCGCGTAATGCTAATTGACAAAAACCGTGTGAGTTTCTACTATACCCGAAAAGGAGCAGTATATGCAGAGTATAATCTCCATTGTCGGGTTGGTAACTATGGCTTTTGTCATAAGTATCCCCTGTGGTTACGCCCGTCAAAATTTCCCTAAATATTCCATCATGTGGTGGGTTTTGATTCACCTGCCAATACCAATTATTGTGCTGTTGCGCATCAAGGCAGGGCTCAATTGGCATTATATCCCATTAACTCTCGGTAGTTCAGTTGCAGGGCAGATTCTTGGCGGTGCCGTAAGCCGGCGGAGAAAGCAAAATGCCAAAGCGCCCTAGGATGCCTTTTCCACGTCCGCTGTCGCGACTGGTGCAGGAAAATCTGGTTGGCCTCGGTTTGGCCGAACGATTGCGGGAAGCGGAAATCTGGCGTATATGGCCGGATGTTGTCGGGGCGACACTGGCCACCCGGGCGTGTCCCGTGCGGATTATCAACGGCACGTTGACCGTGGCGGTCTCCAGCGCACCATGGATGCAGGAACTCCGTTTCATGACCGCGATGATGAAAGAAAAACTCAACAGCTGCCTCGGCGCTGAGGTTGTCCGTGAAATAGTGCTAAAGGCGGGCAGGGTTGAGCAACCAGCAGCCGAAGTTCAGGACGATATCCTCCCGCCTGTTCCCCTCACTGTCGGTCAGCTGGCGCTGATCGAGGCAGAAGCAGCCTCCATTGCGGATCCGGAAACCCGGCAGGCGTTTATCGAGCTGATGCGGGCCAGCCTGGAACAGCAACGCTGATTAGTACGTTCGAAAATATTTCTGCGATTTTGATTTCGTTATCACACAGTATCCTGTTTAACAGGGCTAGGCTCGGGTCAACTGGCGATACTTGATGCGGTGTGGAATGTCCGCGGCGGCTCCCAGCCGTTTCTTGCGATCCTCTTCATATTCCGAATAATTCCCTTCGAACCATACAACTTTTGAATCACCCTCAAATGCAAGGATGTGCGTGGCGATGCGGTCCAGAAACCAGCGGTCGTGG
>JBAQPK010000478.1:0-2194 GCA_049305715.1 Desulfuromonadaceae bacterium
CCTCGAACGTCATCCCCTGATCCATGAAATCGCTGCTGTTTATTTTTATGAGAACAGGAAACGCTGATCCGACTTTTTGCCGTATTGCCGCATATGTTTCAAAAAGCATCCTCGCCCGGTTATCGATGCCGCCGCCGTACTGATCAGTTCTTCTGTTGTAACAGGGGTTCAAGAATTTGCTTAATACGTAACCATGGGCGGCGTGTATTTGGACACCGTCAAAGCCCGCTTTTTTTGCTCTCAAGGCCGCGTCTGCGAAGGCATTCTGCAGGAACCGTATTTCTTCCCCGGACATTTCCTTTGGTACAATTTTAGTGGCTACATCTTCAATTGCGCTTGGCCCCCAGAGCAGCCGTTCGTTTCCGCCGCCATATGTTTGAGCGCCAACGCAGCTTATTTGAAGGATGATATTCACGGCATGTTGATGTACCGCTTCAGTCAGCAGTTTATAACCGTCTATCAACGAGTCATCATAGATACCCATCTGGCGCGGCTGTTTCGACTGTTCTACATCGGTGACATAGGCGTGTCCCGTAATTATGGTGCCAACCCCGCCTTTGGCCAGATTTTCATATACCCGCAGCAACTCCTGCGTTACCTGGCCGCGATCGTCTGCCAACCCATCACGGGTAGCAGAACGAATGAACCTGTTCTTTAGATGCAACCCGGCAAAACATGTCTGGTCAAACAATGATTTCATATGCTCACGCTGATTCCCATGAAGCATCACGTAATTTCCTTATCAATATGACCTGCCAGGCATCCTCACGAATACCTGGCAGGTTTGAAGTAAAGACGCACTACGAATGTCTCCCTATTTCACAGGGACAAGCTTTCCGGATTTGACCGTATTGATGACCAAATCGTCCACCGCCAGCAGGTGGTTTTTACCTTCAGTGAATCCGCCTTTGCCGCCCTTCTTACCCATTGCCCGCTCGTAATTGGGAAGTTTGTAAAAAGCGTCACGAATGGCGGTTGAATCATCGGGATTGCCGCTTGCCTTCAGAGCGGCCACCAGGAGATTGATGGCATCGTAGGATCGGGGCCCCTTCTCGTCTTCATGAAGCGTAACATTCTTGTTGGCGGCAAACGCCTTGGACCGTGCCCACAGACTTTTGACAAGCGGCTTTGTAGGGTCAATCTGCATGACGGTCTCCCAACCGCTGAACAGTTCCGGTGATACAAGTCCCATGGCGGCGGAAAGATTCGCTGCGCTTGCATGGACGATGTACGGCTTCCAGCCGATTGCGCTCATGGCACGAGCCAGACCGGCCGTTTCCGCCTCATATTCTACGGAGATCACCGCCTGAGCACCTGAATCCTTCAGTTTTTTGGCTTGAATGGAGAGATCTTTTGTCTTTGGCTCCGTCATGACTTCGGAGACAATCTTGACTCCGTATGCCGGTGCTTTTTCCTTGAATACGGCAAGGGAGTCCGTCCCCCACGCAAGCGTCGTCCCTTCGTAGGCTACCTTTGTATAACCGAGCTTTTTCAGCCTGTTCAGTATAGCCTCGACACGGGGTGATGCGGGAGTTTCGGTCCTGAAAAACCATGACTTGCCGCTTTTGACCCACAACTTGTCGCTCTGGGGATCGATGGCGATGATCGGAATTTTGTTCTGGTCCCCCCAGTTTTTCAAGGCGGTACATACCGACGAGGTTACTCCCGCGATGATGACCTTGCATTTATATTTTTCCTTGAACATCTTGGCGTTCCCGACCGCCTTGGCAGGGTCGGAGCCGTTGTCCTGAACAATCAGGTTGATCGGCCGGCCATTGATGCCGCCGGCGGCGTTGATTTCCTTCACCACCATCTCGACGACCGGCGCTTCCTCCATACCTTTCGAGGCATCAAGCCCCGAAAAATCCGAGGTAAAACCGACATTAATCGGCTCGGCGGCGAAGAGTAAACCTGCGGAACAAAAAAACACCAGAAAAACGGCTGACAGAAGTTTCGTTATACGCGTGTATTGCATTTTCATTTGGATCTCCTTGTAGTTATGTATTGTGTAATACATGATACGTTGATGCACCTGTTGGCAGATTTCACATCACTCCCTTCGCATATAAACCCTATAGCAGAAAAATCCGACAGAACAACCGGCCAAGCCCCCTAAATTGCTTCAGGACGGCGAGGAGCAATAAAGTAGACCCAAACCAGAGCGACAACGTATGTGCATGGTATAAAGGTGAAC
>JBAQPK010000479.1:0-2349 GCA_049305715.1 Desulfuromonadaceae bacterium
ATGCTGCACCGCCTTGATGAAAAAGGGGAGGAAGGTCAGGTGCGTGCCGTGAGCCTCGACCGCCGCCTGTTCGCGGCTGCGCAGCAGGGCCAGATCCGTGACGTCGGCCTCTTCCATCGTGGTGACAAAGGCGGTGCGTTGCTGGGAAGCAAGGAGATTGCGGGCCGCCGTGCGCCGGATCCCCCTGAGCGGCAGGCGCTCAACCGGGCCGAAAGGTTCGCCGGCTGGCGGAACGGCCGGTACGCCCCGTTCCAGGTCTTCGGGGGTGATGCTGCCATGGGGGCCGCTGCCGCGAACCGTCTGCAGGTCGATGCCCCTCTCACGGGCCAGCCGCCGCACCAGTGGGGTGGCTTTGACATCGGCGGTTGCTGCCGTTTGTATGGTCGCCGGGAGTTCCTCATACTCGGGAAGTTCGCCGACGATGCCGGCATGTTGCGGCCGTGCCTGCGGCGCAGCCTCTTCGCAGATGTTCATCAGGATATCGCCTACCCTGACAATGTCTCCTTCCCGTCCATGGAGGCCGCAGACCGTGCCGCCGTGGGGGGAGGGGACCTCGACCACCGCCTTGTCGGTTTCCACCTCGGCCACAACCTGGTGCTCCTTGATCTGTTCCCCTTCCGTAACCAGCCATCGACGCAGTTCTACCTCGGCAATACCTTCACCCAGATCGGGGAGTCTGAATTCATAGCGCATGTCAGTACCTCATCACGTCATCGATTGCGGCACGGACCTGTTCCGCCGTCGGTAGATAGTTGTCGATCAGCTTGGGGAGCGGCAGTACCACATCCGGCGCCGTCACCCTCAGCACCGGCGCCCGCAGATGCAGGATCGCCTCTTCGGCCACGGTGGCGGCGATTTCGGCCCCGAGCCCGCCGCTCTTGACCGCTTCGTGGACGATCACGAGCCGGCCGGTCTTGGCTACCGATGTCAGCAGCGTCTCCCAGTCAAAGGGTGTCAGGGTCTGAGGATCGATCACCTCGACGGAGTGAGAGGTCTCGGTCTTGAGCAGACGCTCCAGCATGCTCCCCCACGCCACCGCGGTCACATCCGAACCTTCCCGGACGATCCGGGCAGTCCCGAGCGGGATGGTGTACTCCTCCTCGGGGACCTCCTCGCGCAGCATCCTGTAGAGGCGGGTCGGCTCCAGGAAGATCACCGGGTCCGGGTCGCGGATCGCCGCCAGCAGCAGCCCCTTGGCGCTGTACGGGCCGGAGGGGACAACCACCTTGATCCCCGGCAGATGGCAGAGCAGCGCCTCGCTGCTCTCCTCGTGCAGCTCCGGCGCCTTGATGCCGCCGCCGTAGGGGGTCCGCACCACCAGCGGGCAGGTAAAGCGGCTGCGGGAACGGGTCCGCAGGCGCGCGGCATGGGTGTAAATCTGATCCAGCGCGGCATAGATGAAACCCATGAACTGGATCTCGGCCACGGGACGCAGGCCGTAGGCGGCCATACCGATTGCCGCGCCGACTATTGCCGACTCGGAGAGGGGGGTGTCGATGACCCGCTCGGCGCCGAAGCGCTCCAGCAACCCTTCCGTGACGCGGAATACGCCGCCGTCGCGCCCAACGTCCTCTCCCATCAGCACGACCCGGTCGTCGCGGGCCATTTCCTGACTCAGCGCCTGATTGAGTGCCTGTACCATCGTGAGCTGTGCCATGTCAGCCCTCCTTCCGCTGCCCGGCCTGGCGCTGGCCGGGGGATGCCATGGTGTACACGAATATGTCGTCCGGGTCGGGCGCTGCCTGGGACTCCATGAGTTCGACCGCCGCGTCGATGCCGGCTGTTGCCCGCTGCAGGGTCTCCGCGGCATACGCTTCGTTCCAGATGCCGCACCGCTCCATGTAGCGCTCCAGCCTCCGCAGCGGGTCGAGGGCGCTCCAGGCGGCCACCTCTTCGGCGGAGCGGTACCGTCCGGCATCGTCCGAGGTGGTGTGGTCTGCCACCCGGTAGGTCAGGCACTCGATAAAGGTCGGTCCCCCCCCCTCCCGCGCCTTCAACAGGGCATCACGGGTGGCCCGGTAAACGGCGAAGACGTCGTTGCCGTCCACCTGAACCCCTTCAAATCCGTAGGCCAGCGCCTTCTGCGCCAGGGTGGCGGCTGCCGTCTGGCCGCTGAGCGGCACGGAGATCGCCCACTGGTTGTTCTGGCAGATGAATACCAGCGGCAGCCGGAAAACCCCGGCCATGTTGAACCCTTCGTGGAAATCTCCCTTGGAGGTCGCCCCGTCTCCGAACCAGACCGCAGCGGCAACAGGATCATGCCGGTAGCGGGCTGCCATCGCGGCGCCGACCGCATGGGGAATATGTGTTCCGACCGATACGCAGACCGGAAAGATGTTCAACCCCGGC
>JBAQPK010000480.1:0-2113 GCA_049305715.1 Desulfuromonadaceae bacterium
GGGTAACGGATTGGGACGGCGTTCACTGTCCAGGGCGACATAAGTAAGATAGGCCGAAGAGGTATGGCGTATCTTGCCCGTCAAGGGATTCTCAGACTCCACCCGGACGCCTACTTCCATGGACGTCCTGCCTACGTAATTGACACTGGCCTTCAAGGTCACAAAATCGCCAACAAAAACAGGGGCATAAAAATCAAGCCGGTCGATCGAGGCCGTGACGGCATTGCACCTGGCGTGGCGGATGGCGGCAACCCCGCCTGCCGTGTCAATAAGTTTCATGATCACCCCACCGTGTACATTCCCCGAGTTATTGGCATCTTGAAAACTCATCGACTGGGACATGATGACGCTGCTTTCTTTAACCGTTTTTCCGTTCACCTTTTACCTCCCTCTGCAAATTAGTGTCAGAATCCTGAGTTTTAATCCTCTATCCTACGTTCACCCCGTAACTGCTGAAGATATAGTCATCGGGCTTTTCAACTATGCCGTTCGAACGGGGTTTATTTTTACATAACCGACTGCAAGCAGCAGGTAACGATCACAACCATAATGTGAACCCGGCTCCGCTCATCCTTTCAGCAGGTATTTCTGCCGATTCGTTCCGCCGGATCTTGGCGATAATATTCTTTAAGGACTTGATAGAGATCGGGAGCATGTTCTTTTAACCTGAGCGGCCGGTCGAAGAATTCTTCGGTTACGACGGAAAAGAACTCGGCTTCATTCGTGGCGCCGTAGGCGCTGAGAAATGATTTTTTGCCGGCTTTGACATCACCTTTAAGGCGCAGGTATTCTCTGGAACAGACTGTTACCCAGCTGTGATATTCGTCTCGGTCTCTCAAGGGAGGCGTCCCATCGGCGGCGCCATCCAGCATATCAAGTTTATGGGCAAATTCATGATAGACGACATTGTGACCCTGTTCCGGGTGCCGGCCGGAGCTCAGGACCGCATCCCATATAAGGATAAGAGGCCCTTGTTGGAAGGCCTGCCCGAGAATAGGATGAGCAATTTCGACGGGGACAAGAGCAATTTCAAAATGGCCGAGTTTTCGCTTGGGAGGAATAACAGTAGAGGGGTAAACCAGAACGGTTAAGACGTTCCGGTAAAATTCATGTGGTAGGCCGAGAAGCAGCAGGCATGCCTGGGCGGATATGGTCACCCGGATTTCGTCGGTTAATTCAAGACCGCCACAACCTTCCCAATATTTTTCGGCAATGAATATCTTGATAAGATTTTTCAGTTGAGCTTGCTCTGCGGTATTGAGCATGCAATAGTGGGCAACATTACTGCGGACGATCTCTTCCCATGCAGCGGGAAAGGGTCTTACGGTAAGTTTCTTGCGCCGTAGATGGGCGAACCATTGAAACATTAAGGTTCCTTGTTAAACGGACAAATATCTTCAAAAAATGAGTCCCTACAAAAACTCGCTTTATCTTACGCCTCCATGGGAAATATAGAAAGCAATATTTAGGTTTCCATCCCCCTCACCATTCTGGGCGGGGACGGAGAGCAAGCTATGAACTGAAAGGGGGCGCCCTCTGATTAGTCGTGTTCTGTCCTACTTAAATCCGCAGGGAAGAGGTTATCATTGCAAATGCTCAGTAATTATGCTCTTACCTGCAATAATTAACTGGATACTGATGGCTAAAAAGCGGGACGCTCGGAGTCGTGATGACTTCAGGAAAGCGGCTGACAAAAGCAGGAATAAAGTGGCAATATCTTTAATCTCTTTTTTATTTCGTGAAGCGAGAAAGTTATCCGGGAGGGGCTTGGTGTCTGCGCTGAAGGATCATTTGGAATGTGAACGACATACCATCCGGGTCATGATCGGGATTTATTGCCGTCGGCGCCACCGGCTCAGGGGAACCCTGTGTCCTGAATGTCAGGCCTTACTTAACTACGCTTTGCAGCGTATTGAGAAGTGCCCCTTTGAGAACGATAAACCCCCCTGCGCCCAATGCCCCATCCATTGCTATAAGCCCGAGAGGCGGGAGCAAGTGCGCCAGGTGATGCGCTATGCCGGGCCAAGGATAATGATTTTTCACCCGCTGCTGGCACTTCGGCATTACCTGGATCAAATCACCAAGAAGCCACAAAAAAATAAAAGATAGCGCT
>JBAQPK010000481.1:0-2056 GCA_049305715.1 Desulfuromonadaceae bacterium
CCAGCATGGAAATCTTGCACTGGATGAAAAACGGTTCCAGAGGGGCTCTGTAGTTGAGGGGGCGTTGTTTCTGGGGGGTGTTGATCTCCTGGTCAAGTTTGTAGCGGGCGTACATCGAAGGGGCAAGCGCCTTGACCTTGAGGTAGACGTCCTTCTTTATGTCGGTCAGATAGGTCTTGCCGGTCAGCGGCTTTTCGATGAACCGGAGAAGATCGCTGGAGAAGTTCCAGGCCACGCCCATTCCGACCACGACAGCGATAACAATGACGACCAGCCGCTTGCGCAATTCAACGAGATGTTCGATAAAGGGGATTACTTTTTCTTCGCTCATGCATTCTTCCTATCACAGCCGCGTACCGGCTTGCAACCTGATTTGCCGTAAACCGGATTCAGCGCCTCTTCCGTGTTCCCCCCTTTCCTTTGCGGGGCCTTCCCTCCGTGTTGCTCCTGCTGTTCTGATCGCGCCCTTCTCCGCGAGGCTTTAGCCCGGCCAGCCGTTTGCCCTTCAGCGGGATGCGCGGATATTCTTCCGAGCCGCCCTTTCCGGCGCCTGCTCGGGGAGCGGAAGGAGAGGCCATGTGCGCCGTCAGAACAAACTCGATGCGCCGTGTGGCCGGAGATACGGAGGCTACCGTGACCCGCGCCGCGTCACCGATCCGATATACCGTCCCGGTGCGCCGTCCGATCAGGGAGTGCTGTTTTTCAGCATGGCTGTACGAGTCGTCGGTCAGGGTCGAAATGTGTACCAATCCCTCCACGAAAAGCTCTTCAAGCTCCACGAAGAAGCCGAAGCCGGTCACCCCGGTGATGTAGCCGTCAAACTGCTCCCCCACATGTTGCTGCATGTACTGAAGTTTCTTCATCTCCACCACATCCCGCTCGGCCTCCATTGCGACCCGCTCGCGCTTGCTGGTATGTTCGGCGACCTCTGCCAGCCGTTCCGTGGCTATCGCAAGCTGCCGGGAGGCGCGCTTCCCTTCGGAGTTGAGGCTCGCCTTCAATATCCGGTGCACCACCAGATCGGGGTAACGCCGGATAGGGGAGGTGAAGTGACAGTAGCAGTCGGATGCGAGCCCGAAGTGCCCGACGTTTTCGGCGGCATAACGGGCCTGTTTCATGCAGCGCAGCAGGGAGTAGTTGATCATCCGCTCTTCGGGGCGGCCATCCGCCTGGGCCAGCAGCCGCTGAAGCTCGGACGGCTTGACCTTCTCTTCTACCAGCTTGAACTCGTAGCCGAAACCATACACAAATTCCTGAAAGGTCTGCAGCTTGGCCGGATCCGGGTTCTCGTGGACCCGATACAGAAAGGGAATGTCCCGTGCGGTGACGGAGCGTGCCACCGCCTCGTTGGCGGCCAGCATGAACTCCTCGATCAGCTGGTGGGCCAGATTGCGTTCGGCGCGGATGATCCCCTCGGTCTGGCCGGTCAGTCCGATGATGATCTCCGGCTCGGGGAGATCGAAATCGATGCTTCCCCGTTTTTTGCGCATCGCCATCAGAATGAGGGCCAGCTCCTTCATCTCCAGCAGCATCGGCGACACCGGCCGGTATTTGTCGGCCAGCTCAAGGTCGTTGTCGACAATGATCTGCTTCACAATCGTATAGGTCAGGCGGGCGGTACTCTGTATCACGCTCGAATAGAAGGCCGACTCCAGCATGGTGCCGGTCCGGTCAAAAAGCATTTCGGCCGTCATCGTCAGGCGGTCAACGTGAGGGTTGAGCGAGCAGATGCCGTTCGAGAGGCGCTCCGGCAGCATCGGGATGCAGCGGTCCGGAAAGTAGACGGAAGTCCCGCGCAGATAGGCTTCACGGTCAAGGGGGCTGTCTTTTTTTACATAATGCGAAACATCGGCAATCGAGACCCAGAGCCTGAAATTATCCCCCTCGCGGCGGAGAGAGACGGCATCGTCGAAGTCGCGGGCCGTCTCGCCGTCGATGGTCACGGTCGGCATTGAGCGCAGGTCCATCCGCCCCTGAAGGTCGCCCTTCGATACGGTTTCCGCAATCCCCTCCGCTTCGGCCAGCGCGTCGGGAGGGAAGATGTGCGGCAGATCGA
>JBAQPK010000482.1:0-3111 GCA_049305715.1 Desulfuromonadaceae bacterium
AGCGGTGCCGCTGTAGCCGCTGCGGTACGACTTGGCCAGCTGGATGAATTTGCCGGCAAGACAATTGTAGTAATCCTGCCCGACGGAGCTGAGCGTTATCTTTCGACAGCCCTGTTTGAGGGGATCTGAAAGTAGTCTCAATTCTAACCCATCTGAAACACATCTTATATATGTAGAAATATCTGTCAGGTTGACTGGATAAACCAGAGACCGGCTGCAATTATATTGCACCGGTCTTTTTTTATTTCGAGGTAGTACATGGAGAAGAAGCCGATAATTATCAAAAGGAAACAGGCTGATATGAATGTCGAGGCGGTTCGCAAGGTTTCCGACCTTCTGAAAACGATACATTATGGGTCTATTACCCTCGTTGTTCAAGACGGGAAAGTGTTCCAGATAAATAAAATTGAAAACTGTAAAGTGCCTCTGTCCGTTTCAGGGTAAGCATACACCACACAAAAGGAGCAACAGACATGTCCGGTAAAAAAACAAAAACCATAGCCATTTATGGAAAAGGCGGCATTGGCAAATCAACAACAACCTCAAATATTAGTGCTGCACTTGCAGCTTCCGGCCTCAAGGTCATGCAGATCGGCTGCGATCCGAAGAGCGACTCGACCACGACTCTCCGTGGGGGCGGATACATTCCGACTATCCTTGATACGTTGCGTGAAAAGAAGAACGTCAAAGTTGACGAAATAATCTTCCGGGGGTTTGCCGGCATTTATTGCGTCGAAGCAGGTGGACCGGCCCCTGGTGTTGGTTGTGCAGGTCGCGGCATCATTACATCCGTAGAACTGTTGAAGCAACTCCGTGTCTTTGAAGAGCTTGACCTCGACATCGTTGTTTACGACGTTCTTGGCGATGTTGTTTGCGGAGGCTTCGCCGTCCCAATCAGGGAAGGTATTGCTGATCACGTCTTTACCGTGTCATCATCCGACTTCATGGCAATATATGCCGCAAACAATCTGTTCAAGGGGATTCAGAAGTATTCCAACAACGGCGGAGCACTGTTGGGAGGAGTTATTGCCAACTCCATGAACTCCACGTACTCCCAAGCAATTATTGATGATTTTGTTTCGGTCACAAAGACAAATGTTGTGGAATATGTACCCCGCTCGATCACGGTTACTAAAGCCGAGCTGCAGGGGAAAACCGCCATTGAAGCGTTCCCGGATTCCGAGCAGTCCAAGGTTTATAAGTCGTTGGCAGATAAAATTTACAACCATACCGATTCAATAGTTCCTGCGCCGTTAAATGACAAGGACCTTCATCAGTGGTCGCTCAAATGGGCCGATACACTTCTGGCCTTGGAGGAAGGTGAAGTCCGCAGCAGTGGTTCCAGCATCTAGTGTAGGCAGCATATTCAATTTTCCAGGAGGTAAGTATGCCAAAAATATACAACAGCTTGACAGATCTCATCGGCGGCACTCCTCTGCTGCGCCTACACAAGGTGGCTCAAGGAGCTGTTGCTGATGTGGTTGCCAAGCTCGAGTCTTTTAATCCGGGAGGCAGCGTCAAGGACCGGATTGGCTTCAGCATGATCAAAGATGCCGAAGAGAGAGGTGTTCTGAATAAAGACACCGTCATTATAGAGCCGACGAGTGGTAATACCGGCATCGGGCTGGCTATTGTGGCTGCTACCAAGGGATATCGCCTTATTCTTACCATGCCGGAAACCATGAGCATTGAGCGGCGTAATCTGCTCAAGGCATATGGTGCCGAACTGGTGCTTACGCCCGGTGAAAAGGGAATGAAGGGCGCCATTGAGAAGGCTGAAGAACTGGGGGCTGCAACCCCGAATTCGCATGTCCCCCATCAATTTAACAATCCGGCCAATCCGGAAATTCATCGTGCTACGACTGCCGAGGAAATCTGGAATGATACATCCGGTAAAGTTGACATCATTGTATGTGGTGTCGGCACCGGTGGAACCATTACCGGCGTTGGAGAGATTATCAAGGAGCGCAAGCCGCAGGTTAAAATTATTGCAGTGGAACCGTTTGATTCTCCGGTGCTTTCCGGCGGCCAGCCAGGTCCTCACAAAATACAAGGTATCGGCGCCGGCTTCGTGCCTGACGTGCTCAATCGCAGGGTCATCGATGAAATATTCAAGGTGAAAAACGAAGATGCCTTCGAAACCAGCCGCAAGCTGGCCAGGGAGGAAGGACTTCTGGTCGGTATCTCCTGCGGGGCTGCTGCGTTTGCAGCCATTGAGGTCGCCAAAAGACCGGAAAACAGGGGCAAGCTGATCGTGGTGGTATTGCCGGACACCGGTGAACGTTACCTGTCCACCGCTCTTTTTCAACAGGAAGATAAATCAGCCTGAACGGTTTTATAATTTTGAGTGAAGGAGCGAGAATAATGGCGACTATTGCAGACACTGAAAAAATTGAGATCAGAGGGATTAACCGGATTTTTCAGACGCGCAACCGGAAGGAGGGGCCAAAGGAATTCGTGGCGTTGCAGGACATCAATCTGAAAGTCAAGAGTGGAGAGTTTATCTCCATTGTCGGCCCTTCCGGCTGCGGAAAATCTACACTGTTGGACATTCTGGCCGGATTGGCGCAACCGACATCCGGTTCCATCCTGATCGACGGCAAAAAGGTTTCCGGACCGGCGCTTGACCGCGGCATTGTTCTGCAGGGGTACGCCCTGTTCCCATGGCGCACTGTTCGCCAGAATGTAGAGTTCGGACTTGAAATCAAGAAGTTGCCCAAGGCAGAACGCAAGGAAACCAGTTCCAAATTCATAGCTCTGGTCGGGTTGGACGGCTTTGGCGACCACTATCCACATGAATTGTCCGGCGGAATGAAACAACGGGTTGCCATAGCTCGCGCTTTGGCCTACGACCCCGAAGTGCTGCTGATGGACGAACCGTTTGCCGCCGTAGACGCGCAGACCCGTGAAACCATGCAGGATGAGTTGCTGCGCATCTGGGAGGAAACCGGCAAAACCATAGTATTCGTTACCCACAGCATTGAAGAGGCGGTCTTTCTGTCAGATCGGGTTGTGGTGCTGGGCACCAACCCCGGAGCGGTAAGAGAAATTCTGGACGTAGACCTGCCGCGTCCCCGCCAAAATATAGATATCCGCTCTTCAGCCCAATTT
>JBAQPK010000483.1:0-2737 GCA_049305715.1 Desulfuromonadaceae bacterium
CTTGGTCTCGAACTGGAAGCGAATGTCCGGACATGGACAAATTTGAGAAACGTGACATGAAGGATGGGTTGCGAGTTGTCAACGCTAGATTATTGTGCCTTGCCACTGCTAGATTATTGTGCTGAAAAATAAAAAAGGCGACCACTAGGGCCGCCTCTATCCAGGCCGGACGGGTATCCGGTCTGAAGATTCTAGTAGGGTTTCACTCCCGTAAATATTGTAAGAACCTCGAATTCACCTCCTGACAGATTACTCCGCATCAGTGCTTTCTCGAATTCCTCCCAACTCAGCGTGAATTCCCTACCGTTAATGCGTGCTCGAACTGACATGACTCTCTCCCCCTTATCGTTGTGATGGTGGCCCAAAAGGGTTCCCTGCAACCACCGCTTGAACGGTGGCTCCAGGGAACCCTCTTGAACCGGAGGGGGAGAGGGTAGGGGAGGGCGCACTAGGCGCCGCTCCCCCGTTAT
The DNA here is from genome assembly GCA_049305715.1 of Desulfuromonadaceae bacterium. GTDB lineage: Bacteria > Desulfobacterota > Desulfuromonadia > Geobacterales > Pseudopelobacteraceae > JACRCG01. The sequence goes on from JBAQPK010000483.1 coordinate 471, forward strand.
TTAGTCGTCCCTGTAAAAGTTTAACATACTGATATTATTTATTTATTAAGCGTTTTCCGTATGATAGAATCGCCAGTAATTGGAGTTACACATCAATTTTCTGGTGATTTCATGAGACCAAAAACACAAGTGAGTGATCAGGGTGATCTGTACCGCTCACGACTCGACCAGATCCTCAACCGGACGCATCCACTGTATCGTCTGGCTGATTCCATTGACTGGTCTTTCTTTGAAAACGAGTTCGGCCCGTTGTACTCAGACGGCATGGGCCGCCCGGCTGCTCCGATCCGCTTGCTGGTAGGGCTGCACTACCTGAAACATGCCTACAACGAATCAGACGAATCAGTTGTTGAGCGGTTTCTTGAAAACCCGTACTGGCAATACTTCTGCGGCTGTGAGTACTTCCAGCACCAGATGCCGATTGACCCTACCACATTGGTACGCTGGCGTAAGCGCATTGGTCCTGCCGGCATGGAGAAACTTCTCCAGGGGACTATCGAAACAGCCAAGAGTAATGGCCACGTCACCGAGAAGCACATTGAGCGGGTCAATGTCGATACCACCGTCCAGGAGAAGGCCATTGCCTTCCCGACCGATGCCCGTCTTTACCACAAGGCCAGAAGAGCCCTGGTAAGACTGGCAAAGAAGCACGGCATTGAACTGCGCCAGAGCTTCGAGCGGCTCGGAAAAGAAGCTCTGGTCATGAACGGTCGCTATGGCCATGCCCGTCAGATCAAACGTGCAAGGCGTGAACAGAAGAAACTGCGCATCTACCTTGGCCGGGTCATCCGTGATGTCGAGCGTAAGCATCCTGAACCTGACAGCCGTTTTGCAGATCTTCTAAAGCTTGCCAGGCGCATCTACAGCCAGACCCGGAACGACTCGAACAAGGTCTACAGCATCCATGCTCCTGAGGTCGAGTGCATCGCCAAGGGAAAGACGCACAAGAAGTACGAATTCGGCTGCAAGGTTTCAATTGTCAGCACATCAAGAGACAACTGGATCATCGGCATGCAGGCCGTTCATGGCAATCCCTATGACGGCCACACTCTCAAGAGTTCGCTGGAGCAGGCAACCCGCATCACTGGCTGGACACCGGAGCATGCCTATTGTGACCGGGGCTACAAGGGAGCGCACAAGGAAGTAACCGATTCTGTTGTACACTTGGCCAACAAGAGCAAGAAGAGCATGAAACCAAGCGAGTGGCGCTGGTACAAACGGAGAAACGCCATCGAGCCGATCATCGGCCATACAAAGAGCGACAACCGGTTGGACCGCAACTTCCTCAAGGGCAAAGAAGGCGATAAAATCAACGCCATCCTGGCCGGATGCGGTTTCAACATCAGGAAGCTCCTCAGAGCTATCCTTTTGTGGCTTTTCAAAGAGCGGTTCAGGAGCATCCTAACAGACTGGACAACCCTGACTCGGCTATTGGAGCAACAATTAAAACCCGTCTGAAGTCAATTACAGACTTTTTCAGGAACGACTATTTACAAGAGTCCCCTTTCAACAAAACTCAGGAACTCGTCATCACCGATTATGATGTGATCCAGCACCTTGATGCCGAGGATCTCGCCACTTTCCTTGAGACGTCTGGTAATGGCGATATCTTCCTGGCTGGGTGTCGGGTCACCTGTAGGGTGATTGTGTAATGTGAAGTTACCAGTAATGTGAATTGCCTCCGGTGCAGGTACCAATAATCCGCTATGAATGGGTGTCTGGAAGGGCCGGTGTATTTAAACCTCTCCAGACGCTTCACATAACTACAGGGTCGTCAACCACTCCAGAACGCTTGGATCTCGCCGCCAAGACGGTCCCTTCTTTCCTGTTTTAGGCAACAGTTTCTCACTGGATTGAAGAGTCTTCTGCTTCATTTCCAAATCAATTTCGATGTACAGATTGGTCGTTTCAATCGAAGCGTGTCCAAGCCAGGAACGAATCATGCTCAGGTCAACTCCCGATTGCAGCAGATGCATGGCGGTCGTGTGCCGGAATGTATGAGGAGTAATCGTTCTGGTAAGCAGTGATGGATACGTTTTCGCCGCTGCCGCCACCCGTTGGCCAATCATATAACGCAAGCCATAACGAGAAAGTCGCTCGCCTCTGGCATTTACAAAGAGTGGGACATTGTCAGAGAATCGTATCTTCCGGTCTTCGACAGTTGCCTTGATTGCCTGTATCGTTTCAGCCCAGAGTGGGCAGGTTCGTTCACGCTGCCCTTTTCCATGAATCAGCACATAGTAAGGGCGACTGAACCGGATGTGGTT
>JBAQPK010000484.1:0-12565 GCA_049305715.1 Desulfuromonadaceae bacterium
TACAGACGGAGGGTGCTATGAAACTGTAGTGTGGAAAAAATCATTGCCCTGTTGCGTGTCGCACTGTCGGGTCCCGGCAGAAACAGCGGAGGGGTGATATAACGTGAGCCTGCCGCTTCAACGCACGGCAAGGAGGGGAGCATGCCGATACTGAGACAGATAGCACAGCTCGGACAACCTATCCTGAGGGGGGTCGCGGGAAAGATCACCGACCCCGGTGCCCCGGCCGTCCAGGCGCTCATCGATGACATGCTGGTGACCGTGGCGGATGCATCCGGCGTGGGGCTCGCCGCACCGCAGGTGTTCGAGCCGCTCTCCCTCTTCATCGTTGCATCACGGCCGAACCGGCGCTACCCAACCGCCCCGGAGATGGAGCCGGCAGCGATGATCAATCCTGAGATTCTCTGGATGTCGGATGAAAAGGAAAAAGGGTGGGAGGGGTGCCTCAGCATCCCCGGCCTGCGCGGTCTCGTTCCCCGGAACCGGAGGGTAGGAGTGCGCTACCTGACCCGGAGGGGAGAGGTGAGGGAGGTGGAGTATGGCGATTTTCTGGCACGGGTGTTCCAGCACGAATTTGACCACCTCCATGGGGTGGTTTTCGTTGACCGGGTGGAAAGCACGCTGGAACTGATGACGGAGAAGGAATATCTAAGGAGTTTATAAGCCATGCATGAACTGTTACCGGAAGGGGAAGAGCTGCGCCGCGCCGTCAAATGGATATCCGGCAACCTTCAGGAGAATCCGGGCCAGCCGGTACAGCTGCTCGTCCAGAAAGCGATCTTCACGTTCGATCTGTCACCCCGGGACGCCGAGTTCCTGATCGGGTTCTACGGGAAGGCAAACACGGGACCGTGATGCCGTACGTCTCAGTCGAACCGGGTCTCCGCGGCCTTTTGGCCCAATTCAGCGGCCGTTCGGTACAGCCTCGGCAAGGCCGAAGCTCACCTGGATCCCGGCCGGCGCTTCATCGAAACGGAGGAATTCCATGGTATAGCTCCCATGCCCCTTCGTTGCGCTTCGCAGCTCGGTCATGAAGCCGAACATCTCGGCCAGCGGCACGGTCGCCCGCACCGTTTCAACGGTGCCCCGCTGTTCAAGCCCTTCCACCCGGCCGCGCTTCTGCTGAAGCGAGCCGATGACTTTGCCCAGGTATTCCGCCGGGATCTCCAGTTCCAGTGACATTATAGGCTCCAGGAGTAACGGCCCGCCGCCCTGTGCCGCCAGTACCAGACCGCGCATGGCTGCCGCCCTGAGCCCCTGCTCGCTTGGCACCCCCGATTCGAGCGGGATCTCTATCCGCACCTCAAGGTCTGTGAGAGGGTAACCGGTCCGGCAGCCGGACTGGCACCCCTGCTGCAGACTTTCTTCCGCAGCCGCCAGGAGGCCCGGGGTGAGGGGCGGCTCGCCAGGGGGCAGAATGATGCGCACCCCGCTCCCCCGAGGGAGAGGTGTAAGGCGCAGCAGCACCTCTACCGTTTCCAGCCCCCGTTCTCCTGTCCGCTGGAACGTTTCACGACGTGTCACCTGCTGCCGCAAGGTCTCACGATAGACCACCCGGGGCCGGCCGGTTGTGACCTCCACCCCGTACTCCCGGGCGAGGCGGTCGACGATAATCTCCAGATGGAGTTCCCCCATACCGGTGAGGATCGTCTGGCCGGTTTCCCGGTCCTCGTGGACCCGGAAGGTCGGATCCTCCCACTGGAGCTGCTCCAGGGCGAGGGGGAGATGTTCCCGGTTTTCCGTCCCCTTTGCTTCCACCGCCAGTGATACCACCGGTTCCGGAATCGTGAGCCCTTCAAGCAGCAGCGGCCGGGCGGGATCGCAGAGGGTGTCGCCGGTCAGCGTACCCTGGCAGCCGGGAACCGCGACGATGTCGCCGGCCTGTGCCTCCCCGATCTCCTCCCGCTTGTGAGCGTGCATGCGGAACAGGTGTCTGATACGTTCCGGTGACCGCCGGGTGCTGTTAAGGAGCGGCATCCCGGGGCGAAGAGTGCCGCTGTAGATGCGGAGGTAGGTGAGACGTCGCCCCTCCTCCGCCATCACCTTGAAGGCAAGTGCCCGCAATGGTGCTCCGGGGTCGCAGATCAGCGTTTCCCGTGCTCCGGTTTCGGGATTGTGACCCGCCGGGGGCGCCACCTCCAACGGTGAGGGGAGGTACAGGCCAATAGCGTCCAGCAGCGGCTGGATCCCCTTGTTGCGCAGCGCCGACCCCAACAGTACCGGGGAGATGGAGCAGGCCAGAGTTCCCCGCCGCAAGGCGCTCCTCAGCCGTTCCGCCGTCACCCGTTTCCCGTCCAGGAAGTCGGCCATCACCCCGTCATCGAAGTCCGCGGCCGCCTCGGTCAGTTTCAGGCGTGCCGCCTCCGCTTCCCCGGCGGCGCCGGAAGGTATCGCCCCGCGTTGCACGGTGCTTCCCAGATCGGACTCGTCAAAGAGGAGCGCCTCCCCGCTCAGCAGGTCGATCACACCTCTGAAGCCCCCCTCTTCGCCAATGGGGAGCTGGAGGAGCACGGGGCGCGCCTTCAGACGCGTCTCCAGCTGGGACAGGGTCTGGCGGTAGTCGGCGCCGACACGGTCCATCTTGTTGATGAGGCAGATCCGGGGGACTCCGTAGCGGTCCGCCTGGCGCCAGACCGATTCGCTCTGGGGCTGGACCCCTTCAACGGCGCTGAAAATTGCCACCGCTCCGTCCAGAACCCGCATGCTCCGTTCAACCTCGATGGTGAAGTCGATATGGCCGGGGGTGTCGATCAGGTTAATCCGGAACTCTCCCCAGCGGCAGGTGGTGGCGGTGGCCGTGATGGTGATCCCCCGCTCCTGCTCCTGGGGCATCCAGTCCATGACCGCCTGGCCGTTGTGCACTTCTCCCATCTTGCGGGTTTCGCCGCTGTAAAAGAGGATTCGCTCCGACACGGTTGTCTTGCCTGCGTCGATGTGGGAGATGATGCCGATGTTGCGGATGCTGTCAAGATAACGGTGATCCATGAAGGTGCCTGCTTCTTTCGGAAGATCGTGGTCTCGTTGCTGATGAAGGATCGGAGGTTTCGGGTGCGCTGATAACAGGCCGTGGTTCTCATTCCGGGCACGTTTCCATGCGCGCAGAGCCGCTCAGGCGGAATCGGTCCCCTGGGCGGCTCACAACCCTGCCAGGAACTTCAGCACCGCTTCATTGAATCCTGCCGGCTGCTCCATGTTGATCATATGCCCGCCACCCTGCAGGATACACAGATCGGCTTGGGGAAGTCCTTCCGCAATGATCCGCGAGTGTTCAACCGGCGCGGCCCGGTCCTGGTCGGCCCCAATCACCAGCGCCGGATGGGTGATGCTGCCCAGCAGGGGGACGCTGTCCTTCCGGTCCCTCATGGCGACAAGCGCGGCTGCCGCACCAAGGGGATCGGTCGCAGACATCCAGCCGAACACCTCCTCAACCAGTTCGGGGTTATCGGCCACGGTTGCCGGAGCGAACAGGATAGTACGGAAGGCCTCCGCAACCGGCATGATCCCCTGGGCACGGCACGCTTCGGCAAGTTCTGTCCGCCTCGCCTTGCCCGAATCATCGTCGCTCCCCGCCCGCGTGGTGATGAAAATAGGAGCGGCAACCCGGTCCGGATATCGCTCCAGGAGATTCAGGAGCAGATATCCTCCCATGGACATCCCGCCCACGACCGCCTTGTCGATCCCCAGATGATTCAGCAGGGCCAAGATATCGTCGGCATAGACCTCCATGGCCGCAATCCCGGATACAAGACTGCTCTCCCCGAAACCGCGCAAATCCGGCGTAATAACCCGGCAGCCGGCCTTGGAGAGCGCCTCGGCCTGCGGGTGCCACATCTTCCGGCAGAGAGGAAATCCGTGGACAAGCACCAGGGGAAGGCCGTTTCCCCTGTCACCGTACGCGAGTGTTATTCCGTTGAGATCCGCTTTCATGGTGCCTCCAGTGGTATCGAGAGCGACAGGTCCCGCCTGATTTCAAGCAACAGCTTTTTACAACAATCCGAACATCAATCAGCCCGGCTGACGAACTTTACGACATTTCAGTCCGCAGCTTGGACAGCGCTTTTCCGGTACCGGTTTTTTGCAGGTCTCGCACCAGTAGGGGAGGAGCATTCCGCCGTCGCATTCCCGGCACGCAAGCCCTGATTCCTTTTTGCCGCAACCGCATCGCAGGGTTGCCCCGGTATTATGGCGTTTATGGTCCATGAAAGGAGTATACACTCGCCTCTTCACGTTGCAAGTTCACAGCTTCGGCACCAACGGATTCCCTGCGCATGGAAAAGGCGGCACACGCATAATGCCGGGTCTTGGCATCATGATGGCACTGTGAATTTTGGCTGAAAACGTGTAATATAGTCCTCAGGAAGGAGAGTGTTTTTACGAAAAGGGGGTGAATGTTATGGCACGGGAACATGCAAAGGTGTGCGCTGTTACCGACTCCCGGTTGCTTGGTAAACTGACCAGTGAAGCGGCGTTCAGCTGTGCAAGATGCGGCGCCAAGGCCCACGACGCGGCCAGCGTTTGTGAGCCGGAGCTTATTGAGCCGGATCATTGACTATTAAATATAGTCGGCAATGGAAAAGGGGGCTGCAGATCATGCAGTCCCCTTTTCAGCAGCTGATACGAGAGCGGAATTGCGTTGTTTTGGAGGTTTAATTGAAACACATTCTCTGGCTCATAGTGGCAGCCTCGATCTTGTCCGCATGCTCTGCCGGGAAGGATTGGCGGACGGCCAGCCGCGAGTCCGCGGGGATCGCTCCGGATCCGCGGGCTACGAGAGAAGCGGTGCTGCAGGTTTACAGCGCTACAGCCTGGGGGTGGCGGGGATGGTTTGCCGTTCACACTTGGATAGCGGCCAAGCATACCGGCGAGCAGTCCTATACCGTGTATGAGGTCATCGGGTGGAGACAGAATAGAGGTCTGCCCGTGCTTCGTATTGACAGGGATCTGCCCGACCGCTACTGGTTCGGCGAGAGGCCCAGGCTGCTGAAAGAACACCGGGGGGAGGGGGTGGACGGCTTGATCACGGCCGTGGACAGCGCTGCCCGGACATATCCGTGGCCGGATACCTATAAGGCGTTCCCCGGTCCCAACAGCAATACGTTTACCGCCTGGGTGGCGAAACGGGTCCCGTCGCTTGAACTTCAGCTTCCCTTTTCCGCAATCGGCAGCGGCTACCGCGAATAGAGGATGTTGATGGGCACCCCGCTCCTATCCTCCACTTATTTACATCCCTTGCTGCTCCATCAGTCCGCTATCTCAACTGCCGTTACCGGCAGTAATAAGTCCTTCATGAAATTATCCCGTTTTCGAGCTGCAGCAATTGCTTGCAATAGTCGACAACATGGATATAGTTACTCATCCGTCCGGAAGGGGGGCTTTTCCGCTCTGGCGGCGTAGATTTTCGGTCTTGCCTGTGCGGCGTATCGGTGTAGGTATCCGCGCAAGGGCCGGATCTCCTTGCCGGAACGAAAAATCCCTTCTATCCGGATCAGGAGCCAACAATTTTTCATCCGGTGTTTCCGGATGGAAACTATGTAACACCACCACATGGTCGGGAGGTTGTATGGACAGTAACAGCAGCAGGAGGACGTTTCTCGGAGTATGCCTCGGCGGCCTCGGAGTAATCGCGGCTGCGGCGGTTTCCTGGCCGCTGTTCCGGTATCTGGCGCCCCGCTCGGGCAGTGGGGATGCCGGAAAGATTGTGATCCCCGATAAGGACGTACGTGAAGGAGAAGCAAAATTCTTCGAATTTGCCGGTTCGGCGGCGGTTCTGGTCCGCAAGAGGGGAGGGGGGCTTGTGGCTCTATCGGCGGTCTGCACGCACCTGGGATGCATCGTGCAATGGGAAAAGGAGAAGCAGTATTTTCTCTGCCCCTGCCATGCCGGGCATTTTTCCGCCGATGGCGACGTAACTGCCGGTCCTCCCCCCAAGCCGCTTAAAAAGCTGCCCTTCACCGTGGCAGGGGGGAATATTACCGTCGGGTAGTGCGGCATTATATTTTTGAAGGAGCACGCATGTCACTCATAAAGAAGGTTGTTGACTGGATAGATGTTCGGGTCGGGGTGCGCGAGGTGGTGGAGAAAGAGCTGACCGGCTATCTTTTGCCGCGCAACATAAACGTATGGTACTCGATGGGGAGTATTCTGCTGTTCGCCTTTGCCCTGCAGGTGGTGACCGGCATGCTGCTGCTGATTTACTATGTTCCTGATGCGGACAAGGCTTTCAAGAGTGTTACCGTCATCATGAACGAAGTCCCCTACGGCTGGCTGATCCGGATGTGCCACGCCGTCGGCTCAAACCTCATGGTGCTGGTGCTGCTGTTCCACATGTTTTCGGTACTGTTCATGGGGAGTTACAAGAAACCGCGCGAGTTGAACTGGATGTCCGGTTTCACGCTGCTGGCGATGGTGCAGGGGATCTCCCTGACCGGCTACCTGCTCCCCTGGAGCCAGCTCTCTTTCTGGGCCACCACGGTGGCGACCAACAGCGCCAGTGCCATACCGGTGGCAGGGCCGTATCTGGTCGAGTTCCTGCGCGGAGCTCCGCTGGTCGGCCCGCCGACTCTGGGGCGCTTCTTTGCCCTGCATGTGGCGGTTATCCCGGCCGGTATTGTGGCCCTGATCGGCGCCCATCTGTTTTTTCTCAAGCGGACCGGAGTTTCCACCCCCCCGTTCGGGCAGAAGGAGACGGTCATCCAGTGGCAGGGGGACAGCTACAGGCATGAGAATCACCCCGGAGGGATTCCCTTCTTTCCTGACTTCGCCCTTGAAGACATGAGGTCGATTGCAATCTACATGGCCATTTTACTGGCGGTGGTTTTTTTCGACCCGTACCTGTTTTTTACAAAGGATTCCTTCATTCCGGCCAATCCCTTTGCGACCCCGGCCCACATCAAGCCGGAGTGGTACTTTCTGGCCAACTACCAGACCCTGAAGATATTCCCCAATGAGCTGATCGGCCTGTCACTGCAGGGTGCCGCCATGACCTTCCTGGCGCTGCTTCCCTTCGTCGACCGCGGCAGTGAGCGGCACCCCCTGAAACGGCCGTTTTTCCTGGTCTGTGCCATCGGCGGGCTGCTGCTCTGGATCGGACTCGGCATCTGGGGGCATTTATCATGAACTACCGGGATACTATCATGAACCTTCATGCGCTGTTTTGTGCCACCCTGCTTCTTGCACTTTTAACTGTTTTTCCTCCGTCGGCCGCTCTTGCGCTTGAAGCGGCTGAACCGGTCTGCATTCAGTGCCATTCACACATGCCGGAAAAGTACAGCCAGCCGGTAAAGCTGTGGCGGGGGAGCATCCATGCCGAAAACGGTATATCCTGCGATGGCTGCCATGGGGGGGATCCGAAGGACGCCGCCAATGCAATGAGCCCCGCACGCGGTTTTCTGGGGGCGCCCAAAGAGCCCGCAATCCCCGCTTTCTGCGGCCGGTGCCATGTCGGCGTGATGAAGGATTACCTGGCCAGCGCCCACGGTCACATGCTGGGCAAAGGGGGACCGACCTGTGTCACCTGTCATGGCAACCACCTGGTGGAGAAGGCTTCGCTGGGGTTGATCAACGAAAAGAGCTGCAGCCGCTGCCACAGCTTTGAACGGGCCAGGTTGATCCGCGACGCCATGCAGGAAACCGAGACAATGGTCGTGGCCATTGATGGGCGCATCGGTGCCTTCAAAAAGATCGGCACCGATACCGAAAAGCTTGAAAAAGAGCTTTTTGCCGTGCGAAATCGTTTCCACACCCTGTTTCACAACGTGGATGTCGAGATGGTAAAAAAGGAGACATCCCGGATTCAGGACGATCTGAAGAAGATCCGGGCCGCGCTTGACAAACTGGATACCGCCCACCGGAAGCGCCGGATCGCCGGGGCGGCCGCCGTGTCGTTCCTGCTGCTGTTCGCCCTGGCTCTGCATCTTCTCAGGAAAACATTTGATTAGGTTCAACACCGTCCGGCGGGCTCTTTTCGCACGGGCACCGCATGGGGTGACCAGCGCTGTTGACACTCCCGGTGGCGCTTCGGCGCATTCGCCGACGCACGGTGATGGCGGTACACATATTCAAGGAGACCATGCCTGTGGCAACCCCGAAAAACGATTTTCTGCATTCCCTCTGGGATTTTTTCTGTTCCCTGAAGCTGACGATGTTCCTGCTGATCTCGCTGGCGGTCATCTCGATCATCGGGACGGTCATCCCCCAGGGCACTCCTCCCGGAGAATATCTTGCCCAGATCAGCCCCGCCAAACTAAAGCTCTACAAGGCGTTGGGCTTTTTCGACATGTACCATTCATGGTGGTTCATTCTGCTGCTGTACCTGCTGACCGTCAATCTGGTCGCCTGTTCGATCAAGCGGCTGCCCCATATCTGGAAGATCATCACCCAGCCGGAACCGCTGCTGAATGACGGTTTGGAAAAGTCCCTGGGAAATCTGGCCACGATCAGGATTTCCAATGAACCGGAAGCGGTCAAGGAACAGGTAGCCGCCTTTCTGAAGGCCGAATTTGCCGAGCCGGAAGCCATTGAAGCGGACGGCGCCTGGCACCTCTTCGCCCAGAAAGCGCCCTGGTGCCGTCTCTCAGTGTATTTCGTCCACCTGAGCGTCATCATCATCTTTATCGGTGCCCTGACAGGCTCGCTGTTCGGCTACAAAGGCTTCGTAAATATTCTTGAAGGAGAAACTGTTTCCTCGGTTATGCTGCGCTCTGGAAAGGAGCTTGCCCTTGGCTTTTCCCTGCGGCTTGAACAGTTCAGCGTGGCCAAATATCCCAACGGAGCCCCTAAAGAGTTTAAGAGCATCCTGACGGTTTTGGAGAACGGCAGGCCGGTGCCGGGCTTCACAAATACCCGGGTCATCGTCAACGATCCATTGAACTATAAGGGGATCACCTTTTACCAGTCAAGTTACGGCAATGCGGGCAACTACTTTTTCACCGTCAGTAATCTGAATGGCACAAATCCGGTTTCCCTGACCGTTCCCGGACAAACATCGGTGAACCTGCCCGATGGCAGCAGCATGCATGTGCTGGAGGCGACCAGGGATGTTTCCGTCTTCGTCAAGGATCTTTCCGGGCCGGCTGTCCAGGTGGAACTGCATGCCCCCGACGGGAAAACGGAAAGTTTCGTTGTGTATGCCAATCATCCTGAACTGAATATCCAGTACGCCCGGCAGCATGGCCGTGGGCCGGTGATACACTACAAGGGCGCCGAGGAGCGGATGTTCACCGGTTTGCAGGTAGCCAGGGACCCCGGTGTCGAGATTGTCTGGCTGGGGTGCCTCCTGATGGTGTTCGGTATTTATGCCGCCTTTTTCATGTCCCACCGCCGCATCTGGGTGCGCATCCAGGACGGAACGGTTACCGTCGGCGGCAATGCCAGCAAGAACCAGGGCGGTTTCCAGCAGACCTTCGAGGGGGTTGTCGATCGGCTCAGATCAGAACTCGCCACGGCGAAGCATCATGACCACAAATAAAAAAAACTTGACAAAAGGTGGCAAGCTTATTTAAGCTGTATTTTCAATAAAGGGGAGTAGCTATCGGCCGGAGACATGGCTGATCCCGTGTCCGTCAACACAGTCGCAAGACTCGGACCTGGAACGATAACCATCGCAAGCAAGACCTTTATCCAATGCGTATTTCGCCGTGGGTAAAGGTCTTTTTTATTTACCCCGGCGGAAACCATATCGTCGGAGGTAAACAAAAAATGAACAACACATTCAAAACCACCTTTCTCCTGTCCCTGCTTACCATTCTGCTGGTCATCATGGGAGGCGCAGTTGGCGGTCGGGGGGGCATGATCTTTGCCTTTCTGATGGCTGCCGTCATGAACTTCGGCTCCTACTGGTATTCCGACAAAATCGTCCTCAGGATGTACAACGCCCGGGAAATCACCCGCGAGATTCACCCGTCATTTTACGGGATGATCGAGCGTCTGGCCGGACGGGCCGGGCTTCCGATGCCTAGGGTCTACATCATCCCGGACGATTCCCCCAACGCTTTCGCCACCGGCCGCAATCCCGATCATGCCGCCGTCGCCGCCACCGAGGGTATTCTGCGCATCCTCACTCCGGATGAGCTGGAAGGGGTCATGGCCCATGAACTGGCTCACGTGAAAAACCGCGATATACTGATCTCGACCATTGCCGCCACCTTTGCCGGCGCCATCTCCATGATCGGCTCCATGTTGCAGTGGGGCGCGATGTTCGGCGCGGGCAGGGGGGACGATGAGGACGGTGGCGGAATCGGCGGTATGGTCGGCTCGCTGGCGATGGCAATCATCGCCCCGATTGCGGCAATGCTGATCCAGATGGCGGTTTCCCGCTCCCGCGAATATCTGGCGGATGCCTCCGGTGCGGAGATCTGCGGCAGGCCGCTGGCGCTGTCCGGAGCATTGCGCAAGCTGCACAACGCCTCACAGGCTATCCCGATGCTGGAGGCCCGGCCCGCCACGGCTCATATGTTTATCGTCAATCCGCTGACCGGCGGTGGACTTGCATCGCTGTTTTCCACCCACCCGCCGATGGAGGAGCGCATCGCGCGCCTTGAAGCGCTGGCAACCCGGACACACTGATAGTCAGCACTGGAAGTCAACCCTAACCAGGGGCAGCAATGCCCCGAAACACCAACTCAAGGAGGAAGCCATGGCATACACAAAGAATCTTTTTATCAGGGAACCGAAATCATCCAAAAAGAAAAGAAAAGAATCGGAGCAGTTGCAGAATGTCATCTCGCTGCGCATAAATGATGATGAAAAGAGGGCGCTGGAAAAGCTGACAAAGACTACATCCAAAAGCATCACCGAGATCATGAGAGAGGCCATTGATCTCTGGAGTTCCAAGCGCCGCAAGCTGTGCATGGATTAACCATAAAAACAATTTGAAATCAAGGAGGCGGTACACATGGAATGGCTGGCTGACCCACAGGTCTGGATGGCACTGGTAACACTGAGCGCGCTGGAAATAGTACTCGGCATCGACAATATCATCTTCATCTCGATCCAGGCGAGCAAGCTCCCCCCGCATCAACAGGAGAAGGCCCGGTTGGTCGGCCTCGGACTGGCGATGTTCATCCGCATTGCGCTGCTCTTCTCGCTGACCTGGCTGATGGGGCTTACGTCACCGCTGTTTACCGTGCTGGGCAACGGGATTTCCGGCCGCGACCTGATCCTGATTTCAGGCGGTCTGTTTCTGATCTGGAAAAGCACGATGGAGATTCACGAGAAGCTTGAGGGGGAGGAAGAAATCTCCTCCGCCCGCGTCAGTACAACATTCGGCGCGGTTATTGTCCAAATCCTGCTGCTTGACATCGTCTTTTCTCTCGATTCGATCATCACCGCCCTCGGTATGGCCAGCCAGCTTGCAATAATGATTGCCGCGGTCGTCATCGCGGTCGGCTTCATGATGCTGTTCTCGGGTAAAATCAGCGCCTTCGTGGAGAAGCATCCGACCATCAAGATGCTGGCGCTCAGTTTCCTGCTCCTGATCGGCGTGGCGCTGATCGGTGACGGTTTCGATATGCACATACCCAAGGGATACATCTATTTTGCCATGGCTTTCTCGGTGCTGGTCGAGATGCTCAACCTGAGACTCAGGCGCGGTACGCCGGTCAAACTGCATCAGCCGCATCTGGAAGGTACCAGTGAGTAGGTGAAGTGAAGAGTGAGCCTGTCACAGATTATAAGTCAATCAACCCCGGCTCAGCCGGAATTGCACCATACAAGGAGTTCACAATGAAAAGCAGGGTAGTTAAGGTATTCACGGTGATGGCCGCCGTACTGTTCATGAGCATCACCGTAATGGAACTCAACGCCGAAGCCAGGGTCGGCGGCAGCCGCTCCATGGGGAGCCGCGGTTCACGCAGCTATTCCCGGCCGGCCAGTACCTCCTCCCAGCCAAGCCAGTCAATTCCCCAGGCTGCGTCTGCTCCCGGCGCCTTCCAGCAGCCTGCCGGCGGCGGTTTCATGCGGGGCATGGCCGGCGGAATGATGGGAGGCATGCTGGGAAGCATGCTGTTCAGCGGCTCTGCCGGAGCCGGCGGCGCGGGAAGCGGCACGGGGGGCGGGATCGGCATGTTCGAAATCATTCTTCTGGCAGGCGGCGGCTACCTCCTTTACCGGTATATGAAAAAGAAAAGAGCCGACGACTCCTCTGATCAGTATCGTCAGTGAAGCAAGTAAACCGGATGCACAAAGGGGACGGCAATGCCTAAAAACAAGTTTATTCTGATTCTGATTCTGGTGTCGGTGATACTGCCTTTTGCTTCATCACTGGTCGATTTTTATGCCGATTGGCTCTTTTTCGTCGAGACCGGCTTCTCATCTGTCTTTACGACAACATTCTATGCCAAGACAGGATCGGGGTTGATCTTCGGTGCGGTTCTGTTTGCCGTTCTTCTGCTCAATATCGTATATGCGAACAGGGCGCACTTTCCCTACGGTGGTATTTTCATCGTGGGGGGCAATCTCCGCGTTCAAAGAGATGATGCCGTTCGTCTTGTAAAGCCTCTGGCTCTCCTGGTCAGTATGCTGCTGGCGCTTTTTGCGGGCAACTGGGGTGCCCTGCGCTGGGAAGAGC
>JBAQPK010000485.1:0-2210 GCA_049305715.1 Desulfuromonadaceae bacterium
TATCAGTTCTAATCGGCAAGTAAAGCCGAGACTTTGATTTTAAACAGGAGGCGAGAAAATATGCATAAAATAAAAGGAGTACATATTGCGCAAGCTTTTCTGATGTTAATTTTGCTCCCGGTTTTTCTGGGGGCCTCAGAGCTGCCTGATTATAAGAAATATACGGGGCCGCTTAAACCGGGGATGGTAATTACCAAGGCAAATTTTGACACTTATTTGCCGGAGTTGAAGGAGCTCCTCCCCCCGGCTAAATTAAAATATATGAGCGCGGGGGTGAAGGAAGGGCTGGTCACCATGCCCATTGTCAAGACTACCTATAGTCATCCTACCAAGGGGCAAATGGAGGCTACCAGGAAGTATGCGGGCACCGCCCGGGTAGGCGCCGACAATCAGTTGACTAACTGGACGGCCGGCTTCCCCTTTCCGGAACCCAAGAATGCCCAGGAGGTCGCCTGGAATTGTTATCCTACCATCTCCCGGAGCAGCGCCCATGACGATATTCTCTTCCATGCCTGGATTGGCATGTTCAAAGGAAAAAATTACGAGAAACACTTTACTTGGGATCTCTTTAACCGCAAGTACCGGGGCAGAACGGATGTCTCCCCTTTAGGCGATATGAAGGAATTTACCGAGAATGGTGTTGTTCTCAAGGAATCTCTCCTCATTCATGAACCTAACGAAGTGAAGGGATTTATCCATCTAAAGACCAGATACTGGGACATCAACAAGCCGGATGAAGTTTATGCCTATATCCCCGCGCTGCGGCGGTTGCGCCGTCTTACCGGCTCTGACCTTACCGATCCCCTGCTGGGAAGTGACGCGGTTCCGGATGATTTTGAGGTGTGGCGGCAGAAGCTGACTTCCAAAATGAAGATCCGTGTGCTCGAACACCGGGATTACCTGGTTCCCAAAACCTATGTCGGCATGGAAAACAAACCGGCCTATGATTATAAAAAGACTGGTCCTTACATCCAGATAGAATGGGAATTAAGGCCCCAGTGGGTGCTGGAGATTATGATCAACGACCCCAATTATTTGTATTCCAAGCGGGTGCTTTATGTGGATGCCGTTCCTCTGGATCAGGGTGGCAGCTACCTCCTTTACTGGGGGGAGCAATATGACCAGAAGGGCCGGCTGTTTAAGGCCAATGGCCAGGGGGCTCCGGCCGCTAACAAGGAAGGGTTCAAAAACCTGTTTAACTGGGTGTATATGAACTGCCTGACCAACCATTATACGGTACTGGACGGCTATCCGGCCTATGTAAAGGGTTTCCGTGAAACCTTTCCACTTAAGGAAGAAGAGGCTTTCACTGTCAAGGGCTTGCTGAAGAGGTCGAATTAAATTGGTATTTTAGGTTACCGGAGGGAAAGATGGAAAAGAAGGAATATTGGATAGGTGTTGATACGGGCGGTACCTTCACCGATTGCGTAGTGATCGATCAAGATGGCGAGGTTACGCTGGGCAAGTCCTCATCGACGCCCCCTAATTTTGCCGTTGGCATTCTCGACTCGGTGAAGGTGGTAGCCGGCGAGCTGGGCATAACCACGGAAGAGCTTTTAAAAAACACGAAGCTTTTCAGCCACGGCACCACGGTGGCTACCAATGCGACGATCACCCTCCAGGGGGCCAGGGTGGGCCTGCTTACCACCAAGGGGTTTGAGGATACCATTTTTATCATGCGCGGCAAAGGCAGGGTTGATGGTCTTTTGGAGATGGAGATCAGGCACGAAACCACGGCTCACAAGCCCCCTCCCTTGCTCCCCCGGCGGCGGGTGAGGGGGGTTACGGAGCGGATAGACTGTTTCGGGAGCGTTGTCGTGCCCCTCCATCTTGAGGAGGTAAAACAGTTAGTTAGAGAACTGGTGGAAGACGAGGGGGTGGAAGCGATTGCCGTCGCCCTGCTCTGGTCTTTTGCCCATCCTGAGCATGAAAGAACGATCAAAGCATATATCCAAAAAACATATCCCGGGATTTATGTTACCGTCTCCCATGAGGTGAGGGCGGCGATTCACGAGTATGCCCGCAGTCTTACCACGGTGATTGATGCCTTTGTGGGACCGCTGACCCGCGTCTATTTTGACGAACTGGAAAAAGATCTGCAAAAAAAGGGGTACAAGGGGCCTTTGATGATCATGCAGTCGCACGGCGGCGTGGTCGAGAAAAAAGAGGTGGTGCCGGTATTCACCGCCGTATCCGGTCCCGCAGGCGGC
>JBAQPK010000486.1:0-1807 GCA_049305715.1 Desulfuromonadaceae bacterium
GGAAAAGGTCAGAAGACCTTATCGGGAAGCCATGCTATGTCCATATCTGCCACAGCACGGAACCGAGAGAGGATTGTCCGCACCTTCTGACCATCGGTGATGGCAAGATCCATTCCATCGAATGTCATCACAACCATTTCAGCGGGGATTTTCTGATTTAAGTGGACCCCTCTGTCAAGACAATACAGGGTTGAGATTAAGAGGGTAACCGATCGATGCGCAGCGGAATGGCGCTGCCCCGGTTTCTAACGCTCCCTGAGACTTTTCTTGCTCTTTGAAATGATCAACAATCATTGCACCGCCGCCTCTCGCTGTCCGGTAGGTATCATCCGGTGTCTTGTAGTCCAATGACTGGTGTGTTCTTTCCCTGTTGTAAAAAAGAAAATACTGCGTCAGCCCCAGTTGGGCTTCAGGCATGGTGGAATACCCTTTCAGATATACGTCTTCGTACTTGACGCTTCGCCAGAGCCTTTCAACGAAGATGTTATCCAGTGCGCGGCCGCGGCCGTCCATGCTGATGGTAATGCGGTGAGCCTTGAGCACCCCGGTGAAGGCTTCTGAGGTGAACTGACAGCCCTGATCGCTGTTGAAAATCTCGGGACTGCCGTATGTCTGCAATGCCTGCTCCAGACAGTCCACGCAGAAGCCGCTGTCGAGGGTGTTCGATAAACGCCACGCCAGCACTTTGCGGGAGTACCAGTCGATTATCGCCACCAGGTACACAAATCCTCGCGTCAGGCGGATGTAAGTGATGTCGGTACTCCATACCTGGTTGGGTCGCGTTACTGCCACGCCTCGGAGCAGATATGGATAAATTCGGTGCTGCGGGCTGGGGCGGCTGGTGTTCGGTCCAGGCGCCATGCCTGCAAGGCCCAGGATGCCCATGAGCCGCCGAATCCGCTTACGGTTGACCCGATGCCCTATGGTGCGCAGATAGACGGTCATTCTGCGGCTGCCATAGAACGGGTGACGGGTGTATTCCGCGTCGATCTCCCGCATCAGGGTCGATTCCTGCTCGCCCGGTGCGGCAACCAGGCGTGGAGCATAGACCGTCGAACGGGTGACGCCCGCCAGTTCGCATTGTCTGGTCAGTGCTAAGGGATTCTTGGGGTCTACCCAGAGCAGTCGGTCCTTCATAGGTTGATCCCGGACTTTTTTTTCAGCCAGTCCAGTTCCATTTTCAACCGACCAATCTCGGAGTAAAGACGCTCTGAGCTTGCTGATGGGTCTGCCGGCATCGGACCTCTCTTGGTGTCAAATATGGCGCCAGCATGTTCCTGAAGTTCTTTCTTCCATTGGCCGACCTGGGTCGGGTGTACGCCGAATTCCTGAGCGATTTCGGTTACCGTCTTGACCCCTCGGATCGCTTCAAGGGCGACCTTGGCTTTGAACTGACCGCTGAAGTTTTTGCGCTTGTTTTCGCTCATCACCTGCTCCTTTTTAACGGCAGGCTACCATCTTAAACTATTGTCCGGATTTTGGGGACCACTATAAGGTTCACATGGCGACGGAATGGCTTCAGGACAAGGGGCTTGTCGAATTTGACGTGCTACTTAGATCAGGAAGACCGACAATGCACTTTCGTTTAGATCAAAAGGTATTAACCATGCAAATAGCAAATATCATTTTTGAAGAGACCAAAGACCTAATGAAACAGCTAGGGACAGACCGTACGATGCCAGATAATGTTAAGAAGCGATTTCTCGAAATCATGAAAGAGAAAGGCCATTGATAGGACAATTTGTCCCTTCAGAAATTTCAATTGTCACTTATAAATATTACAGGGTGTCCCTTGAAAATATTGAAT
>JBAQPK010000487.1:0-3007 GCA_049305715.1 Desulfuromonadaceae bacterium
TACTGAAGCAGCCCGGAGGATGAACCGAATATAGTTTAACGGGGGGCCAGGGGGCTGCAACGTTTGGATGATCAATAGTTCAAAAAGGAGGCAGTAATGATTCGCAGAATTCTGACATGCACCATGATAGCAGGGACGTTTGCAATTCCTGTTTTTGCTCAGGATGTCCCCCAGGAGACTCCTGCGTACAATTGTGATTTTGACCCGGCCTGTGTGGTGAGTCCCGGCATCTATGGAAAGATGGCATCTCCGGTCATCAGCAAATTCAAGATGTCAATCGGTGGTTTTGTAAAGCTTGATTATATCTATAACTCCGTAAATCTGGGTTCCAACAATGGTATTGGCTCCGTTGCCACGTTACAGCCTAACGGGATTCCCAAGACAAGTTCAGCCGCTGCAAAACAGGATCAGTCACTGTTCAGCGCCCGTCAGAGCCGTCTCTGGTTCAAGGTCGACGGTCCAGCATTTCTCAGCGCCAGGACCGGCGCACTGATCGAAACCGATTTCTTCGGAGGCGGCGGCAGTAGCGCTGAATCCGCTAATATGAGAATTCGCCTTGCCTATGGAACTCTTGATTGGGCCAATACCCAGATCCTATTCGGCCAGTATTGGGATACCTTCGGGCCGGCCGCGGCATCAACCCTCGATTTTGGCAATGGCCAGACGGCCGGCAATCCAACCACTCCTCGCTTGCCCCAGATCCGGCTGACCCAGAAAGTCAACCTGAATGCAGACAACACACTCAGGCTGGTGGTGGCCGTACAGAATCCGATCCAAGACAGCAATACGGCCAACGGCACCCCCGGGGAAACCTGGGGCGCCAAACCAAACGTGGGCGGACAGGCCATGCTGGTCAGCAAGGCGCTGGGGGTTGCCCCCGGCTTCTGGGGATTGCCGATGAATGCGCTGACGGTCGGTGTTTTTGGCCTGTACGGCAATCAGGAGTTGGCCGGCAATGCGCATACGGTTGATTCATGGGGCTATGGTCTGTATGCCTTCGTGCCGCTGCTGAAGTCCAAAGACGGCAAAAGCCGGGCCATGACCGCTTCCTTCGAGGGGCAGGCCTATAGGGCGGCCAACATGGCCTTCAACTATGCAACGGTCAGTCCACTGGTTGGTCCGGCCGGAGACAAGGTCGGTGCCAAGGGCTATGGCCTGTTTGGCCAATTGATCTTTTATCCCACCCAGAATCTCGGCATCACTTC
Organism: Desulfuromonadaceae bacterium; assembly: GCA_049305715.1. GTDB lineage: Bacteria > Desulfobacterota > Desulfuromonadia > Geobacterales > Pseudopelobacteraceae > JACRCG01. Next base: position 1,206 of record JBAQPK010000487.1, read on the forward strand.
CGGTTACGGTATGCGCGGTGCAGAAGACTACAGCAGTTACACCAAGAGCGGCATCCAGAATTTCCAGAAGGCCAACTCCCAAATTTACACCAATGTTGCCTATGACCTGAATGCTGCCATCAGGGTGGCAACCGAGTACCAGTATGTCAGCACCCGTTACGGCAACGTGGCTGACAAGCCCGGCACAACCCTGGCCGGCACTTCCGATAGCGGCCATGCAAACGTGTTCCGCGTTTCCATGATGTATTTCTTTTAGCAGGACCGGGCACACCGCGCAGCAGAACAATGAAAGGGAATCACCATGAGGATTGTCAAACTGGCGGCATTTGGATTGATACTGCTATTGGCGGCATGCGCAAAAAACAGGGTGGCTGTTGATAATGCCGGCAACGGAGAGTACGTGGAGATTGACAATCCCGCCTACACTATGTCGCCCGGGGCACCCGCAACCATTTGGGTGCCGCGCAAATCAGTGGATAATGGCGTCCCGCGCGGCGGCGAGGTACTCAAAAAAGGCTATGACTCCGTGGTTAGCGAGACCAAAGGGAACCCGCAACAATGGTCTTCAGAAAAAGGTCAGTCCGGCACGGACTATCCACGTGAACAGTACAGGGAAAATCAGTTTCGCTGACGGGTTTTGGTTGTATCGCAATTGCTTGGTTGGAATGGATGGCTGCAGGTTGTGAAATTATTTCAGGTAGATTGGGAGGCATATCATGCCGATTAAAAGAGTTGAAGAAGCGATTGAAGATTTCAAGGCAGGCAAGATGGTCATACTGGTGGATGACGAAGACCGCGAGAACGAGGGTGACCTGGTTATCGCCGCCGAGAAAGTCACGCCGGAGGCGATCAATTTCATGGCCACCTACGGGCGTGGACTTATTTGCCTGACTCTTACCGAAGAACGGTGTGATCATCTGAATCTTCCGCCAATGGTTCAAGACAACACCAGCCCATTTCACACCGCATTCACGATCTCCATCGAAGCACGCCGTGGCGTGACGACAGGGATCTCGGCCGCTGACCGGGCCACAACCATCCTCCGCGCCATTGACGATGCTACCGGTCCCGATGATCTCGTCCGTCCCGGCCATGTGTTTCCTCTCAGAGCGCGAAAGGGAGGTGTCTTAACCCGAACCGGACAGACCGAAGGATCGGTGGACCTTGCGTCTCTGGCAGGGTTTAAGCCTGCAGCGGTAATCTGCGAAATTATGAAGGATGACGGCACAATGGCACGGCGCTCGGACCTGGAGACCTTTGCTGCAACACATAACGTGAGGATTCTCACTATCGCCGACATCATCGAATATCGATTGAGGAAAGAGAGCCTGGTCCGCAGGGTCGCGGAGTCCAATCTCCCCTCAAAGTACGGTGGGGAGTTCCGGGCTATTGTGTATGAAAATGATGTTGACAGTTATCAGCACGTGGCGTTGGTAAAGGGGGACGTTGCCGGCGGTGATCCTGTGCTTGTGCGTATGCATTCCGAGTGCCTGACCGGTGACTCGTTTGGAAGTCTCAGGTGTGATTGCGGAGATCAGTTGCAGCGTGCCATGGAGATTGTCGGAAAGGAAGGAACCGGGGTTGTTGTCTACCTCTTTCAAGAGGGGAGGGGTATCGGTCTCGCAAACAAGATCCGGGCTTATGCCTTACAGGACAAGGGGCTTGATACCGTTGAGGCAAACAATGCCCTCGGCTTTCAGGCTGACTTGCGTAATTACGGAATCGGAGCTCAAATCCTGCTGGACCTGGGGATCCGAAAGATCCGGTTGCTTACCAACAATCCCAAAAAAGTGGTAGGTATT
>JBAQPK010000488.1:0-3009 GCA_049305715.1 Desulfuromonadaceae bacterium
GATCGAGAAAGTTTCCCTGGCCGCCGTGCTGGTGCCGACCCACCAGGAAGGTAATGCGGGCACCCTGGAAAATCTTGCCAGCTTTTCGGCGGATGAACAACTGAAGAAAAAATATGACCAGCTGGGGACGCTGGACCTTCGCAAGGGAATGTCACTGATTTCCAACTATATCAACGATCAGGGAGTGATCACGGATGAACGCCTGCTAAAGCCGCTTTTCATACCCGACCTGACCCAGCACAACCTGCAGAAGCGGGCTTTGACCGAATCCCTGGAGCTCCGGTCATTGTACGTCGTGCCGCGTTACAACCCGGAAACACGGCGCATAATCTGTCTGCTTAATTACTATTCCCATGACTTGTACCAGTTCAGCGATTTTGAGATGGGGCTACTGCAGACCCATGCCGAAATGGTGGAAAAGGTCATCAGCGAGGTAGGGGGGGAGCACCTCGAAATCCGGGTACTCTCCGAGATCAGCGATCTCCTCAACGAGCGGACCGAGAGTCTGCAGCCGTTTTTGACCAGGGTTCTTTCCAAGGCGACGGAACTGATCGGCGCCGATACCGGCAGCATCGCGGTCGTGGTCGAACGGGACGGGACAAAATGGCTGGTGGTCGAGGACGAGAACGGTATAATTATCGGCGCCAAGAACAAGGAGTGGCTGAAAAAATATATCCCGCCGCTGGTAGTCGGCGGCTCTGAACTGCCGAAGGAAGAGCGGAGCCTGACAGGATACGTCGCTTTTACCAAGGAGCCTAAAATAACCGCGAGGGTCGAGTCGGAACTCCAGGGGGAAGGCTTCCATCGCTCCATGAGCGCGCTTTTAAAGAGCGAAATCGCGGTGCCGGTCATCTGCGATGACGAAGTTATCGCCGTCATCTGTCTTAATTCGCTGCAGTACGACTATTTCCGCGAAGAACACCGCCGCATACTGCAGATCGTCGGTTCCCTGACGGCACGACACATATCCGATCTGCAGCGCATAGAGCGCCTTCAGGGGGAGGTAAACCGGCTTACTACCGATGTCGCCTACAAGGACCCGCACGTATCGTCGTACCGGCTGGGCAACATCATCGGCAACAGTCCGAAATCCCAGGAGATCGTCGATTTCATCAACACCGTCTCACCGCCGCTCTTCAACCGCATCGTTTTCTGGTCGCGCAACATCCTGCAGGAAGCGACCATCGGCCTCCCCTCAATCCTGGTAACCGGCCAGACCGGCTCCGGCAAGGAGTTCTTCTTCAACAACCTCTATAACAAGCTTAATGAGCTGTATCGGCGCGACATCAACCCCAGCGGCGAATTGCCGGTCAAGAAGACAAACATTGCCGCATATTCGGGTGACTTGACCTATTCGGAGCTGTTTGGCCATAAAAAGGGTGCATTTACCGGTGCATATACCGATCGACGCGGGATCCTGGAGGAGAATATCGGCGGCATCGTCTTTCTGGACGAAATCGGAGATGCCGATCCCAAGACGCAGGTACAGCTGCTCCGGTTCCTGGACAATGGCGGTTTCATGCGGCTCGGTGAGAACACGGAACGCTACAGCAGGGTTCTGCTGGTTGCGGCAACCAACAAGAATCTTGCCGACGAGATCTCTGCGGGCCGGTTCCGTGAGGATCTCTACCACCGCCTTTCAGAACTGTCGATCCGCCTGCCGTCGCTCAACGAGCGCCGCGAAGATATCCCGGACCTTTCGGTTCATTTTCTTGGCAAACTGTACCGCACCTACCGTGCCGAGAATGATACCGGGGAAACGCCCCCCCATCTGACCAAGGAAGCCAAAGAGATCCTGATGCGCCACAGCTACAAGGGGAACATCCGCGAGCTGCGCAGCATCCTGCTGCGGGCGCTGTTCTTCAGACAGAAAAGCGTCATAACCGCTGAGGCGATCACCCTGGCCATAGCCGGCACCGGCGGTCTGGAACAGCGGCCAAAACCTTCTGTTGTGCACGATCTTGATGAGCAGGTAGCTGGAGAGATCATTGACACAATAGCTGCGGGGGGGAATTTCTGGTCCGATATTTATGAGCCGTTCTCCCGCAACGATATTTCCCGGGAAACGGTGCGGCTGATCATCGAGAAAGCCCGGGCAAAAGCCGGCAAGACCATGCCGGCGGTGGCGCGTTATCTTAAGGCTCTCACCGGCGGAGTGGAGAAGGATGAGGAACAGCGGCAGCTGTTCCGGTTCAAGAATTTTCTGTACAAGACGGTGAAGATCGGCTGAACTCCATTCATTGAGTATACGCAAAGGCTCCGCCGGAATTTTGGCGGAGCCTTTTGTTTTACCGGCGAAGGGTTCTGTCAATACCAGCCGGATATAGAGCTGTGACAGCCGGTGAAACCTCCTGCCGCAGGGTTGCATGAGCCTTGGCCGCTTGTGCGCGTACCAGGATCCCAGTTGAGTGCAGGCAGCACTTGGGCATTGGTTGATGTGGTCCGGTTCGACCATCCATGGGAAGCGCTACCGGTTGTAATGGGGTGGCAAACGGTACAAGCCACGAGATGTTGTGTTCTGCCGTGCTCCCCCTGACGGTTTGGAAAACTTGTACTGTTGGGGCGCCCGTTAGTGGCGCTGGCGCCATGGCAGTCCCAGCAACCAGGGGAGGTGCCGGTAAAATTGGTCATGTTAATATGGCATGCGGAACAGAGTGGTGCCGTGCCAGAGTTTACCGGGTAGGTGCCACCAGTGGTGGTCGTATCGTGGCATACGCTGCAATTTGTATACGGAGCTATTGTATTGGCCAGAAGGGTTCCCGTGCCACCAGGCATATGAACCGACCCGCCATAAGGGAAGGAATGACCGCCTGCCGCCTCGACCAAGCCGTTGATATGATGCGTCGGGTCGGTAAAGCCGGTTCCGGAGGAGTTCACATGAGAGTGGCATCCGATGCAATCCGTAGCCAGCATGCCGGCATGGTTTTCCGTAAGAGGTGGATATCCGTGGCATTGGGCACAGTAGCCTGATCCCGAAGTGCCGGCTGTACCGCCCGTACCCAGTACAGA
>JBAQPK010000489.1:0-1510 GCA_049305715.1 Desulfuromonadaceae bacterium
ATCCCGCACACCATCGCCTTCAACGGTCTGCCCGCCGCTGGTGAAAAGATGCCCCATGGCGACTATCGGGAGATTTTCCGCAAACTCCGAGCGTTTGGCAACCGCCGCTTCACCTACTTGACGGTAATGATCACGGATGCCATCCACCAGTTTACGCCCCTTGTCCTCAAAGGTTTCACCGGCTTCAGCCCGCCTGATATCACGGTCACGCAGATAGGGAACGGCGCAAATAATCAATTCAGGCTTGCCATCTGCATCGTGCAGTACCACCAGTTCATCTTCCGCCGCCTCGGCCATGCAGCCAACAACATGAACATTGAGAAAACGGAGCACTTCGCGTGGGGCATTCAGGAGTGACGGGGAATCGTGGTTGCCCGCCGTGACCACCACGTGCCGGCACCCCGCGCCCGCCACGCGGCACAGAAAGCGGTAATATAGCTCCAGCGCCCGATTACTGGGCGTGCCGTTGTCGAAGACATCACCGGCAACAAGCAGCGCCTCGACCCGTTCGGACTCAATACAGCCGATCAACCAGTCGAGAAATTGTTCGAATTCCTCGTAGCGCTTGCGGCCATACAGGGCCCGTCCTATGTGCCAATCAGATGTATGGAGAACTTTCATGTAAAGACCGTTCCTTTGTTTCGCACAATCCGTCACCTTCCAGGAAAGAGAAAGCCCGCTTTGGGCGGGCTTTTATCGTAACATGTCATGGTTTGTTTTCAAATATGGATCTCTTCCGGTTTAATCCAGACCATCTGGCCGTCTTTCATGACTACAATCGGATTTCCGACCTGTTTATGGCGTATCAGAGCCTCACGTACCCCGGCCTGGAGCGCCTTGGTAATCTTGTCTCCGTCTGCCAGGGCTTCGTAGATTTTGTCGTTATAGTGAGCAACCATCGTATTCCCTCCGAATCTGCTCCCATACTACCGCATTTATTACGGCAATGCCAGACTGTTTGTCTCCCGAACGTTTGTAGGCACACCTGCGTAGCGAAGCGGAGACAGGTGCTGCCGGGAGTTATACATTCTCCGCTCTAATTTAAAGGGGATAGACATGATAGACGAATACACCGGCAAGAGGATTGTAAGTCCGCTTGATTTTACGACACCAGAAAAAGCAATTATCGACATGCTTTCCAAACAAGAGAAAACGGTCAAAGAGTCGGCTGATTTTTTGCGCGAACTGGCTTCCGCGATATCATCCCCAGCATATACTGCCGCAGATGAATTTCTTAATCAGCCTTTGTCTGCTGTAATTGATTCACTTGGTTTTTAAGTTCTTCAATTTCCTTATGCGCCAACTCTAGCGCCTGAGAAATTGTCTCAACTATCTTTCTGGTATTTATGTCGGGAATCATACGTGTGTTATGAGCGATTTCTATAGCCAAAAGTCCTACTGTTCTTTTTGGTTGTGCCATAGTTATCTCCTGTTTTGAGGGTTGATTGTACGGCCTAAGTCAGCGAGTGTTTTAGGTTGTCCAAGCTGGGCTAATCTCGATAGTGTGCCT